>NZ_DAIUBO010000001.1:0-60723 GCF_036846665.1 Amaricoccus sp.
CGCCACCAGGAGCGCTTCTTCGACGGCGGGGTCGAGCAGCTGCGCCCGCTGACCCAGCGCGGCGTGGCCGAAAGGGTCAGGCTCCACGAATCGACGGTGAGCCGGGTCACCGCCGGCAAGTTCCTCTCCTGCAGCCGGGGCAGCTTCGAGCTGCGCTTTTTCTTCGGCGCGGCACTGCATTCGCTCTCGGGCGGCGACGCCTTCGCCGCGGCCGCGGTGCAGAACCGCATCCGCCAGATCATCGTCGCCGAGGACAGGGTCCGCACCGTGTCCGACGATCGGATCGTGGCCATCCTGAACGGCGAGGGGATTGATATTGCGCGCCGCACCGTTGCGAAATACCGTGAAGGGATGGGCATACCCTCCTCCGTGCAACGTCGGCGCCGGCAGGCATCTCTTGGCGGAATCTAAACGGTTCCGCGCTAGGAGGTCCCGCCAGCCGCGGCGTTGACATCGAAGCGGGGCGCGTCCATAGGGTCCGCCCGCGGGCGGATCTGTCCCAATGCGACAACACAGGGGCACGACATGCGCATTCAGGTCAGCGGGAAACAGATCGGCATCGGCGACGCATTGCGCAGCCATGTCGAGGATCGTCTTCACGACGCGGTCGGCAAGTATTTCGACCGTCCGGTCGAGGCGGTCGTGACCTTCTCGCGCGATCGGCACGAATTCTGCTCCGACGCTTCGGTGCACCTGCCGACCGGGCTCACGGTCCAGGCGAAATCCCGCGCCGACGACATCTACGCCGCCTTCGAGGGTGCCGTGGACCGAATGGACAAGCAGCTGCGCCGCTACAAGCGGCGGCTGAAGGACCATCACCGGAACCGCGAGAACCCGATCGATTCCATCGGGGCGCAATCCTACATCCTCGCCGGCCAGGATCACGACGAGGCGGACGAGCCGGACACGCTGCAGCCGGTCATCGTGGCCGAGATGGAGACCTCGGTGCCGCATCTCTCGGTGGGCGAGGCGGTGATGCACATGGAACTGGCCGGCGCGCAGCTGCTGGTGTTCCGCAACGAAAAACACGGCGGCGTGAACGTCGTCTACATGCGCGACGACGGGAATATCGGCTGGATCGATCCCCGGAACGGTCGCTGAGGGCTGGAAATCGCGAAAGGGAGTCTCCTTCATGGAGCTGTCGGACATCATCGGCGTGGACGCCGTTCGGGCGCCGCTGAAGGCCACGAGCAAGAAGCGTCTGCTGCAGGATCTCGCGGAAATGGCTGAAACGGTCTACGGCCTGCCCGCCGCGACGGTCTACAAGTCCCTCATGGAGCGCGAAGGGCTCGGGCCGACCGGAGTCGGGCGGGGCGTGGCGATCCCCCATGCCCGCTTCGAGGGGGTCAATCGGGTGATCGGCCTCTTCGCGCGACTCGAGAAGCCGGTGGATTTCGAATCGATCGACCGCCAGCCGGTCGATCTGGTCTTCGCGCTCTTCGCGCCGGAATCGGCCGGTGCCGAGCATCTCAAGGCGCTTGCGCGCGTGTCGCGCACCCTGCGGAACGAAGCCGTTTGCGCCAAGCTGCGCTCGACCTTCGACCCCTCGGCGATCTTCGCGATCCTCACCGACGGCAAAGCCGAGCAGGCGGCCTGACCGGAGGCCGGTGAACCGGCGGCATCCGGCCTCCGGGAGATCGCTTCCGACCGGCGCCCGTCGCCCGTGGCGGTCCCGGTCAATCGACTTGCCCGGATGTCGCGTCAGAGCGCGAGCCGATAGCCCGCCGCTTCGGCGACGTGGCGTTTCTCCACCGGCTCCGAGGCTTCGAGATCGGCGATGGTGCGGGCGACGCGCAGGACGCGATGGTAGGCGCGCGCGCTCAGGCGGAACTTCCGGGCGATGTCGGCGAGCAGGGCGGCGGCGGCGGAACTCGGCGCCGCGATGTCCTGGAGCAGGTCGCCCTCGGCATCGGCGTTGAGCGCCACGTCCCCGAACTCGGCGAAGCGGTCGCGCTGGATCGCGCGGGCCTGCGCCACGCGCGCCGCTACGGTCGCGCTTGCCTCGCCCGGCACGACCGAAGCCAGGTCGCTCAGCGCGACCGGCGGCACGTCGATGCGCAGGTCGAAGCGGTCCATCAGCGGCCCGGAGATCCGCCCGAGATAATCGGCGCCGCAATCGGGAACCCGGGCGCAGGCGCGCGCCGCATCCGCGAGATGGCCGCAGCGGCAGGGGTTCGCCGCCGCCACCAGCATGAAGCGGCAGGGATAGCGCACATGGGCATTGGCGCGGGCCACCACCACGTCGCCGGTCTCGATCGGCTGGCGGAGCGTCTCCAGCACCGCGCGCGGGAATTCGGGCAGTTCGTCGAGGAAGAGCACGCCGTGATGCGCGAGGCTGATCTCGCCCGGCTTCGCGCTGCGGCCGCCGCCGACGATCGCCGCCATCGAGGCGGTGTGATGCGGCGTCCGGAAGGGCCGTCTGCGGCTGATGCCGCCCTCGTCGAGCAGGCCCGCCAGCGAATGGATCATCGAGGTTTCGAGCGCCTCGCCGGGATCGAGCGGCGGCAGGATGCCCGGAAGCCGCGCGGCGAGCATCGACTTGCCGCTGCCCGGCGGGCCGATCATCAGCAGGTGGTGCCGGCCGGCCGCGGCGATCTCGAGCGCCCGCTTGGCGCGTTCCTGGCCGCGGACGTCCCGCAGATCCTTGTCGGCGCCGCTGTCCGCGACGATCCCCGGCCGCGCCGGCGCGAGCACGGCGCGGCCGTTGAAATGGTTGACGAGCGCGAGCAGGGTCTTGGGCGCGATGACCTGCACCGCCTCGACCCAGGCGGCCTCGGCGCCGCAGGCCGCCGGACAGATCAGCCCGCAATCGGCCTCGGCTGCCGCGAGCGCGGCCGGCAGCGCGCCGATCACCGGCACCAGCGAGCCGTCGAGCGACAGCTCGCCCAGCGCCACCTGCGCGGCCACCGCATCGGCGGGCAGGACCTCCATCGCCGCGAGCACCGCGAGCGCGATGGGCAGGTCGAAATGCGACCCTTCCTTGGGCAGGTCGGCCGGCGAGAGATTGACCGTGATGCGCTTGGCGGGCAGGGCGAGCCCCATCGCGGTCATCGCCGCGCGCACCCGCTCGCGGGCTTCCGACACCGCCTTGTCCGGCAGGCCGACGAGGTTGAAGGCGGGCAGGCCGGCGGCGATGGCGCATTGCACCTCGACGAGGCGCGCCTCCACACCCTGAAATGCCACCGTATAGGCGCGCGCGACCATGTTCCTGCCCGGTTCGACCGGCGCGAGCCTTGCGCGCGGCGCCTTGCGTTTCGGTTAACGCGCGGTTTCGCTCAGGCGGGGCCGGGCCAGGGCCGCTCGGGCAGGTCGAGGTCGTAGCCCGGCTGGATCTTCGGCTCCGCCAGCCCCGCCCGGCGCCATTCCAGGAAGGCCGGATCCGCCAGATGCGCCGCGACATAGGTGCCCGCGGCCTCGCCGACCGGGAGCCCGTAGGTGGCGATGCGGGTGGCCACCGGCGCGAAGAAGACATCGGCGAGGCTGTAGGCGCCGAAGAGCCAGGGGCCGGCGGCACCGGCGGCGCGCCGCGCGAAGGCCCAGAGCTCCTCGATGCGCGCGAGATCGGCGCGCACGGGCTCGGAGGCGGCGAAGCCCACATAGCTGCGGCGCAGGTTCATCGGGCAGGCGGTGCGCAGGGCGGTGAAGCCGGAATGCATCTCGCCGACGAGCGCGCGGGCCAGCCCCCGGTGCCGCGGCGCCGAGGGCCACAGCGCGCGATCCGGGTGGCGCTCGGCGAGGGTCTCGGCCATCGCCAGGCTGTCCCAGACCAGCACCGCATCGCCGCCCTCGCCGAATCTCAGGGCGGGAACCAGCCGCGCCACCCCGAAGCCCGCGAGCATGGCGCGGAACTCGGGCGTATACATCGCCGCCTGGACCGGCGTCACCGGGATCGAGAACCGGGCGAACATCAGCCAGCCGCGCAGGGACCAGCTCGAATAGCTGCGGTCGCCGATCGCCAGCTCATAGGTCATCGGGACTCTCCTCCAAGGCTCCGCTCGCCCAGTCGGTGACGGATGCGGGCGGCGGGCGCAAGCCCCCGGCGACGCCCAGGCCCGCCGCCCGTCCTCGGCGCCGAAATGGAAACAATCCGTTTTCTTCGGCCCGGAATGATCCAGATGCCCGGTTCGTGCGTATTGATCTTGAGGACACGGGTGCGAGGCCGGGGTCGGCGCCGCACCGGAAGGCGGGAGGGCGCGAGGATGGCATTCGACGACACCGGCATCCGGACCGTGACCCGCCGCGCGATGGGCGCGGAGATGCTCGATGCCGAGACCGAGCTCGCCCTGGCGCGGGCCTGGCGCAACGCCGGCGACGAGAAGGCGCTGCACCGGCTGGTCAATGCCTATATGCGGCTGGCGATCTCCATGGCCTCGAAATACCGCCGCTACGGCGCGCCGATGCCCGACCTGATCCAGGAGGCCGGCGTCGGGCTGATGAAGGCGGCGGAGAAGTTCGACCCCGACCGCGGCGTGCGCTTCTCGACCTATGCGGTCTGGTGGATCAAGGCCTCGATCCAGGATTACGTGATGCGCAACTGGTCGATGGTGCGCACCGGATCGACCTCGTCGCAGAAATCGCTCTTCTTCAACCTGCGCCGGGTGCGCGCGAGGCTGGAGCGCGAGGCCGTCGCCAGCGGCGAGGTGCTCGACGGCCACCGACTGCGCGAGCTGATCGCCGAGGAGGTCGGGGTGCCCCTGCGGGACGTCGAGATGATGGACGCCCGGCTCGCGGGATCGGATTTCTCGCTCAACGCGCAGCAGGCCGGCGAGGAGGGGCGCGAGTGGATGGAGACGCTCGAGGACGAAGGGCCGCAGGCCGCGGAGACCGTGCCCCGCAACGAGGACATCGCCCGCGTCCGCGGCTGGCTCGCGGATGCGCTCGCCTCGCTCAACAAGCGCGAGCGCATGATCGTCGTGGAGCGCAAGCTGCGGGACGAGCCGCGCACGCTCGAAAGCCTCGGAAACGAGCTCGGCCTGAGCAAGGAGAGGATCCGCCAGCTCGAGGCCCAGGCCCTGGTCAAGCTGCGGCGCCGTCTCGAAAGCGTGACCGGCCCGGCCGCGGAAATGCTCGCCACGGCCTGAAACCGGGTGACCCGTTCCGGCACCCGTGCCATAGTGCGGGCGTCTGACGGAACGGGAATATCGATGAGACGCGTCCTCCTCGCGGTTTCGCTGGTCGTCCCGGCGATCGGCACCGCAAGCGACGGCGCGGCGCAATCCGCGGAGATCGCGGAGGCGGCGCGATCGGCCGAGATCGTCGTGCTCGGCGAGATTCACGACAATCCCGACCATCACCGGACCCAGGCCGAGATCGTCGCGGCGCTGCAGCCGGCGGCGCTGGTCTTCGAAATGATCCCGCAGCAATTCGAGGACGAGGTCAACCGTCTGCGCGCCGCGGGCGCCTCGCGCGACCAGATCGCCGAGGCGCTGGACTGGGACGACAGCGGCTGGCCCGATTTCGACATGTATGCGCCGATCATGGAGGCCGCGCCCGAGGCGCGGATCTTCGGCGGCGGCCAGCCCACGGCCGAGGTCCGCCGCGCCATGCTCGAAGGGGCCGCGGGGGTCTTCGGCCCCGATGCCGAGAAATACGGCCTCGACCAGCCGCTGCCGCCCGAGGAGATGGCCGCGCGGGAGGCGCTGATGCGCGCGGCCCATTGCGACGGCGTGCCGGCCGAGATGCTGCCCGGCCTCGTGGAGGCACAGCGCTTTCGCGACGCCGGGCTCGCGGATGCCGCGCTCTGGGCCCGCACCATGGCCGGCGGCGGCCCGGTCGTGGTCATCGCCGGCACCGGCCATGCCGACAAGCACCGCGGCATGCCCGCCCTCGTGGCGGTGGCCGAGCCGGGCGTGCGGGTCTTCGCGCTGGCGCAGGTCGAATCCGAGCCGGACGCCGCCGAGAGCGACGCCTTCGATGCGGTCGCCGTCGCCGCACCGCCGGATCGCGACGATCCCTGCGCGGCATTCGGCGCCCCCGGCGGATAGGCTGCCTCCGCCCTCTGCAGCGACTGCCGAGCCCATCGCTCGGCCCGTTCTTCGAGCGATCGATCGCCTTCCGGGGCACGCCGGAAATAGGGGCGCCGGTGCGCCTGTCCGGTCGCCCGACAGCCCTCCGAAGCCCCTACCCCCGGCAGGCCCTTGCAACCCGCGCGCCTTGGCGATTGAATTCCGCCACGCCATGAAGGCCGCAGCCGCGGCCCGGTCCGATGCGGGCGTGGTGAAACGGTAGACACATGGCACTTAAAATGCCTGGGGCGAAAGCCCGTGCCGGTTCGAATCCGGCCGCCCGCACCATTCCTCCTCAGGAGATAGATTCTGCGCAATCTCCGGCGAGCTAAGCCTCTGGAAATGCACTGTGGTGCATCTCGACCATCGTGAGATTGCGTGAAATCTATCTCCTGCCTGCGGTGTGAATCCGCGGTGCTTTGCAGTGCAAGCGCAAGGAAGAATGCAGTGCTGACTCAGGAAGATATCGATCGGCCGAACACAACCGGGCGCCGCGAGAAGCGGGGCGCAGGCAATGGGTTGTTCCTGTTGGTGACGCCCACGGGGCGGCGGTCCTGGGGCCTCACCTACAGATTCGAGGGCAAGGTGCGAACCCTGCCGATCGGCCGCTATCCGGGCATTTCCCAAGCCGAGGCCGCCTACCGGTGCGAGCAGGCGCGGGCGCAATTGGACCGGGGCGAAGATCCGGGCATGGTGTCAAAGCGGGCGCTGCGCGAGACCGCCAAGGCTGCCAAGGCCCGACGTTTCGATTCGGTTGCCCGTGAGTGGTTCGACCGGACGGTAGCGTCTCGGCGCGAGCCTCAATATGCCGCCCGTGTGTGGTCGCGGGTCGAGGCCGACCTGTTGCCCACACTTGGCCCGAAGGACGTGGCCGAAGTAGAGCCGGGTGACGTGCTGGCGGCCCTTCAGGCGATCGAGGCTCGAGATGCTGTTTATAGCGCACACGTGGTCGCCCGCTATGCCAGCGGCATCTTCCGCTATGCTAGGCTCGCCCTTGGACTGAAGCACAACCCAGCGGAAGGGATTAGCGGCGCCCTCCTGCCAGTGCCTAAGGCGGTGGGGCAGCCCAGCTTGGCGCCGGACAAGGTCGCGTTCTTCATGGGCGCCCTTATCCGGCCGCATGAAGACGACGAGCTGACCCGCCTTGGCCTTAGGCTGGTAATGCACACGGTGCTCCGGTCAAACGAGCTCCGCGGCGGACGGTGGCCGGAGATCAAGGGCGATGAATGGCATGTGCCCGCGGAGCGGATGAAGATGAAGCGTCCGCATGTGGTGCCTCTCAGTCGGCAGGCAGCCGCGTTGGTGGCCCGGCTTCGCGAGATCAGCGGCAAAGGAGTCCTCATGTTCCCGGGCCGGCGGCCGGGGCACCCGATCAGCGAGAACACGCTTCTGTTCGCGATCTATGGCATGGGCTTCAAGGGGCGCGCATCCGTGCACGGGTGGCGCGCAACCTTCAGCACATGGGCGCATGAGTCTGCCCGCTGGCCCTCTGAATGGATCGAGGCTTGCCTCGCCCACGTCGACAAGAACACGGTGCGTAGCGCCTACAATCGGCAAACCTGGTTCGCGCAGCGCCGCGAGATCATGCAGGCGTGGTCGGATTGGCTGGACCTGCAGGCGGATCTCGGGGAGTTGTTCTGAAAGAGACTTGAGTGAGAACGATTGGCCGGAACTACCGGCCAATCGGAGGCATTCACCACTACCGCATGAGACCGCGGAGGGCATTCTGCTGGTTGCACGGGGGCATCAGCGTGTGGATAAGCTCGGACTCGATCCGCAGGCGTTCGGAGTCGTCAAACGTGAAATAGACTCCGATGTGAGTTGCGCCGCGATCTCGGGCGCGTTTCATCCTGTCGTGGCTCCCAAGTCCAGCGTAGACGCGATCGTGGAACGATTGCGTCTCGCCAACATAGAGTGCCTCCCAGCGGTTGGGCGAGGTGGCCCGAGCCGCAATGTACACCCCGGAGAGCGGCAGGAACGGCACGCCCCAAGGGTGGAGCTCGAAGCTGTAGGAGCGTCCAGACGCCCCGGTACACGTGACACTAGTCATACTCTGTCCTCCTTGCTGAGCCAGAAGGACTTGACCGCGTGAGTCACTCCATGCGAGAATCGCAGGGTGATCACACGTTCCGGCCCTTCCAGGCTGGACACTTTCCAAATGGCCGCATCCCGTGCCTGGGATGCGGCCAACTTTATTGTCGGGAATGACTCTGTTCACGTCAAGCGTTTGGGTGTCGATTCCCGTAAACCAATACATCTGGTGCCGCTAAAGCGGCCTTTTTTCTAGCCTAGGCTAGCTAGAAATCCCGGGGTTCCACTTGCAGCCAAGGCCAGAGCGACGCTGATTCGCGTGTTGCCGGGTCAGTTGGCGAGCCGCAGCGCCACCGTCGCCGAAGGATTGCCCGCCGCCTCGAAGGCGTGCCCGAGAAGCGGGTTTGCGCCGGAATCGTCGTCGCTGGTGGCGAGGCTCGCCCCCGCATCCCAATAGACCGCGCCGCCAACGGCGAGGGCATCGGCCGCGACCTTGGCGACCCGGAACACGCCCTCGAGCGCCACGTCGAGCTTTTCGCCGGTCGCGGCCGCCCCGAGGGCGCCGGCAAACACCACGTCGCCCGAGGCGACATCGCCCGCAGCGGTCATGGTGATGATATTCCCGTTCTGAATGAAGTTCTTGGCCATGGGTCAGGTCCCTTTGCTGGTAGTGCAGCGGATGACAACCGGCCTGGGGCCGCGCTGAGCCGCTGCGATTTCAGAGTCGATGAAGGCGATTGCCGCCTTCATCTCGGAGTCGGTGCGATATTCGACCTCTTCGCCGGAGGCGTCTCGGACGCGCCGCACACCGCTGGCCCGCGCCGATAGCAGCGCGGACCGATGGGCTTGAAGCTCGGCGAGCGTCGCCACTATGCGCCCGCGTTGCGGTAGGCGCCGCGCCAATCGGTCGCGGCCACCGCGAAGTCGAGCACCACCCGGAACTCCCGCCCCAGCACCTCGAAGCCGTCGCGGCTCGAGATCTGCGGGCCGGGAGCGCTCGCCAGGTGGCCGAGGAGGAGCACCGGCACCTCTCCGGGCGCCGCGAAGACGAACCAATCATCTCCCGAGATCCGAGGTTCCACCGCGAGGGTGATCTTCCCGGAGAAGGGGTTTACCGCGTCCGTCTCCGTCGGGTGGATGGCCGCAAGGAACTTCTCGGCCTCGGTTTCGATCTCCGGCCCGACCACCAGATATTTCGGGGTGACGGCGATGCGCTCGCCGGTGATTCCGGTCTGCGAGCGCATCGCCAGCCGGGCCGCCGAGATACTGGTCTCGCCGATCGCTGCCGGGGTGTCCGCGAGGTTGCCATGATCGGCATGGAACAGCGCCTTGCCGTCGCCCATGACGGGATTGCCGAGGAGCAGCGCGGCGAGGGCTGCGTTTTCCGTTTCGGCCGCTGCCCGGCCAAGTTCCGCCGTGACGCGGCCGAATGCGCCGAGATCGTCGTTGACCAGAGCTTTCCGGGTCAGGCTGAAGAGCTTGCCGAAGGTCTTCAGCTGCCAGGACTCTTTGGCCTCAGCCGTCGTGGTCGCGGTGATCTCGCCGTTTTCTGTCACTTCGGCGAGCTCGCCCATGCCGCCGATCGAAAGCACATCCTGCGGCCGGAAGTCGGAGGCCGTGACGCGCTGCGCCAGCATCTTCAGCGGCGACGCTGCCACGTCATAGGCGCCCCGCAGCGTGCGGTTGCCCGCGCCGGTCAGGAGCGCCGGAAAGTCGCTGGTGCCGTGCATCGCGCGGTGGAGCACGCCCTCGCGAGACATGACCCCGAGGCTCGTCTCACCGGCCGCCCGCAGCGCAAGGGCCGCGTGCTCGGCGAAGCCGAAACCCATGAACTGCCGCGCGCCGTCCGACGGCTCGGCACCGGACATGCGGCAGGCGAGCGCCTCATCGCGAAGCCGATAGTCGGCTGCAGGATCCTCGCTGCCGGTCGGCGCGGCGTGGGCGCGGATGATCGGCAGCGAGGATCCTGCAGCCGGGCTTTCGACCGGCGGCGGGTTCGGACT
The DNA here is from genome assembly GCF_036846665.1 of Amaricoccus sp. Classification (NCBI taxonomy): domain Bacteria; kingdom Pseudomonadati; phylum Pseudomonadota; class Alphaproteobacteria; order Rhodobacterales; family Paracoccaceae; genus Amaricoccus; species Amaricoccus sp. Next base: position 10,040 of record NZ_DAIUBO010000001.1, read on the forward strand.
CGCCTCGGGTTCGTTGGTGTTCTGCTCGAGGGGCATGGCCTCACTCCTGATTTTCGCTCGGGGATCGGCCGGCAGCCCGACCAGACTCAATTCAACAAGCTCGCCGGCTGCGGCGGTCTTCGTGCGGCGGCCGGAGGCGTCGCGCCCCTCAACCCACCTGGTGACGCGGTATCCGATCGACACTGCGGCAATGACGCCCTCTGCTACCTTTGTCCGCGTGTCGGCAACGGAGTCTGCGGCCGATAGTTGAACCTCGCCCGTGATGGCCTCGCCTTCCCGCCGGGCCGCGATGACGGTCCCGACGGCAGAGTCCGTCGTATGGCGATGGTCGAGGAAGACTGTGCGACCCACCAGATCGGCCGGGTCGAAACCGGCAAGGTCGACCTGCTCCAGAAACGGCCCGATCGCGTCGCGCATGGCCCGCGGGCTGCCGGCGCTGAAGGTCGCGCTGAAGATCCGAGTTTCGGGATCATAGCTGCCGGCCGCGCGGATGCAGATTTCCGGTCTCACTTCACGACTCCTTCTGGCCGAGTGCAGACGGGCCGAAGGCGAGCCCTAGGGAAGCCTCGCGGGCGCGGTCGTCTGCAATCTCGCGGTCTAGCTCCGCAACCGACCATCCGCGCTCCGCCACCGCCTTGGCGCGCGACGTGAGGCCGGCGGAGATCTCAGCGACGGTCGCTTGAACGTCTTTTGCAGGATCCACCTGAACCGGCTTCGGCGGCAGCCATTGCACCGGCACATCACCGACCACGCGCCGCCAGAGCGGTGTGAGGAGTTGAGGGACGATCGCGTTGTATTGGGTTGCCTCAACGCGGCGATAAAACGGGATCAGAGCCGCTCTGGCGGAGCTGTAGTTGACGCTCGTCATATCGCCCGAAAGCATCCACTCGGGAACGCCGAGGCCGGCCGCAATCTGTTGAAGGCTGGATCTGATGAAGCTGCCGGACTCCGCCACCTGCTGCGGAGAATGCATGTGGAACTCTTCGCCGAACTTTAGGCGCAGGACGGTTCCGGGTTCCATGCTCGGAGTCCCGTCGTCAAAGGCCGACTCCGAGCCTCCGTTGGCAGTCGTATCGCTAATGGTGCCGACCATCATTGCGGCGACAGAGGCGCCCATAAGCAACGCGTCGCGATATTTGGCGTATTCGTTCGCCGCGAGCAGACATGGCGCCGTCCAAGGAATTCCGCGCACCTGCCCGCCGCCCAGCGGCTTGAAGATGTGCAAGATTTGCTCGGCGGGCACGCGAACCGGCGCGAGATAGACCGTCGTCAAGCCCGGGCGCCGCGGGTGAACGTGGTAGGCGACGCGCCGCCCCATGCGATCGAACTCGACGCCCGAAACGATGTAGCCGCCGCCGGGCAGGCCATCACGGGAGTCGCTGTCCAAATGGTCAATGGGCAGGACGCTAACCCGGAGCCCGTCGGGCGTTTCGAGCACCTGGAGCATAACCTCGCCGGCAGTGACCATTTCCCACGCCAGGACCTCGCCGATCCCATTGAAGTCTGTTCTGGCCTCCATATCCGCGACGGCGCACCATGCGTCCCAAATGGCCACGGCCTCGGGCTCGGCGGTCGGCACTATGCCCGTTCCCCAAAGCGCCGCGACGATGTTGCCAATCCCGTTGGCGATGTTCGGATCATTGTGGGCAGCGTGACGCGAGCGCGCCCGCAGCCGGGCGCCGCCGGCTGCGATCTCAGCATTCAGATCGCCAAAGCTGGGAAAGGCCGCTGGACCACCGCGGCGCCCTCCGGTAGCGGCCTCAAAGCTGCGCCGCAGCACGTCGCGGCCGGTGGCTGCAGGCCGCTGCTCGGGGCGGCGGAAAATGCGATCTATCAGGCTCACTCGGCCTCCTTCCGCGGAAGGAGCGGTTGCCAAACGCCCCCTAGCTCAACGCTGAGGCATGACTCCACATCTTCGGCGACGGGTGACACAGATTCCGCGTAACCGGCCGCGGACCGCCCGTCGCGATATGCCAGGATTCGGAACTGCATGCTCCGACCGCCGAGCACGCCCTGAAACGCCTTGGCGCTTCCGTAGCGCCCGCGCTCCGCGGTATCGAGCGCATCGCGAATCCTCGAAACTGTTTGGCCCTGCTTGACAAGGGCGAGCGCGACGCAAGCTCGCAACCATTCAAGTTCCGCAAATATCTTTGTCCCTCGACCGTCCACTACGGCAGCGGGGCGCAGAATGCCGGCCTCCGGGCTCGCGAAGTGTCGCAACAGCCGAAGGCCATCCGGGCGCAGCCCCAGAAGGTCCGCAAGTTCAGGAAGCGTGATGGCAACAGGGGTTCTTCTCATGGCGAGAAAATACACACTCCCGACCCATTCTGTCAAGCCTTGACAGAGATACAGGAGTCCGTTCAACTATTTATGGTTCCAGGATATCCTAGAACGTGTTATTCGTATGATTGCATCTTCGAAAGGACCGTGAGAGGGCCTTAGACATCAGGAGGGCGGGCAGTGAGCAAGAGACAGACTCTTAAGGGGCTTGTGCGCGACCCGCGCTACTTCGCGTTCTTGCGCGAATACCTGGAGAATCCCCCGGATTCGACCAAACTACCGTCGGACTATGCGCGGTTGCCGGTCGGGGAGCGGGCGCGTCGCTACGCGGGCTGCATGTGCAGATTTCCGAGTTGGCATCAGATTTTTCACTAGACCAGCGGTCAAAAGAAAGCCGGCGACCCCACAACAGGCCGCCGGCTTAGTTAACATCTACACCACCAAGGGAAGTGTGACATAGTGAAGGAAGCAAGTCAATTCGATCTGGACGAATATCTTGAAGATATTCTCGGCTCATCTGCGAAAGTGGTTCCGTTTCGCAAGGTCGCTACTTTCACAGAACTTGCAAAACTAAGCCGCTGCGTTGCCGTTCCGGAGCCGCGCCCATGGAACGCGATGCCTTCGGATGCCCCGTCGCCGCAAGACATGGTGCGATGGTTGAACAAGCTGGATCTCGATCGGTCACAACCGAAGGCCGGCGCCGGAAAGAAGGCCCAGGCACGCCTCCCCAGGATCAAATCCACCCTGCCGAATGTGCGCGCGATCCTGAAAAATGACGCCAGGCTAGCCGGGCGCATCGGCTTCAATGAGTTGGCGCAATGTGTCGTGTTCATGGCCGAACCGACCCCGGTCAATTGGTCGAAGTCCTTTCAGTTTGATGCGCCCCATTGGATCATGAACAATAGCGAGGACCGGCAGAACGGGCGCCGTTGGACCGACGCGCATACCAATGATCTGCGGACGCTCCTGGAAATGCCCGGCCCTTGGGGGCCGCCCTACGGATACGGGTTGAGGGTCAGCGACCGCGATATTCAAGCCGCCATTGATGCCGTGGCGCGCGAGAACACTTTCCATCCCGTTCGGGACTACCTTTCAGGACTGACATGGCAAGGCTACGGCGTTGCTCGCGGGGAAGTCGAGACGCTGTTTATCGACTACCTCGGATGCCCCGATGACGATTACCACCGGGAGGCCGCCCTTCTCTTTATGATCGGCGCCGTGGTTCGCGTTTTCGAGCCGGGCCATAAATTCGACTATGTGCCGATCCTGGAAGGTATGCAGGGCGCCGGCAAGTCGACGTTCATCAACACGTTAGGCGGCGCGTGGTTCGGCGAAATGACGCCTGATTTCCATGACAATCAGCGTGTGATGGAGTCCCTGCGCGGCAAGTGGATCCTGGAGCTCCCCGAGCTCAACGGCTTTTCCAGGGCAGACGTGACCACGTTAAAGGCCGCGGTCACGAGGACCCATGACCGGGGGCGAGCGGCCTATGCGCGCAACGTCGAAGAGATTCCGCGGTCTTGCGTGTTCATGGGGTCCACCAATGAGGATGATTACCTTCGCGATGCGACCGGCGGCCGGCGCTTCTGGCCGATCGCCTGCCAAAAGGACGATGGTGAAATCGACATTGGCGCGCTCCGCGGCGAAGTGGATCAACTGTGGGCGGAGGCCGTGCATATCTACCGCGATTTGCGCCGCAAGACTCCGAATGGCCCGTTGCCCCTCTACATGATGAACGAGCGCGCGGAGCGAATTGCCAAAGAGTTACAAGAGACGCGCCGCGCCGATCTTCCCGAAGACATTCTGGCCGGCGAAATTGCCGCGGTCCTAGACGGACTTCGGGAAGACGATCTGGACGATAGTCCCGATGCGCCGCTTCGCAATTCGGTATGCATCAAAGAGGTGTGGTGCGACCTGCTCGGGCGAGATCCGAAGGCCCTGGAGGCCCGCGGAACGCCTCACATGGTCGGGAAAGCACTCCGCCGCGCTGGATGGAGTCCGGGCGCGGCGAGCCGATGTGCGAAATATGGGGTTCAGAAACGCTTCTATCGGAGGCCCGCGTGACCGTTACCATGGCGCCCGGGGGTGTTACCGCCCCTGTTACCGCCGCGCTCAGGCCGGTAACAGCGCCCGTTACCACTCGCCGAGATCCGACCGAGGCGGTAACAGGGGCGGTAACAGGGAATCCCATTGCGAATCAATCGCTTACTGTGCCTGTTACCACTGTTACCAGTGTTACTAGGGAATCCAACATTCTCGCCAAGTCGAAGGAAGATGGACTGTGGTGCATCTCGCTCGGCGAAGATGGACTGTGCTGCATCTCACGACTCCGCGCGACGCCTCCATGGAAACGGCGATTTGGCGGTAACAGTGGTAACAGGGCATCAAGGCTAGCGCCTCCGCCCATGGCAACCCGCAGAGATGCGCTACACCCCAAACAGCCGGGCAATCATCCTCAGCGTTTCGCCTATCGACCACGCGAGCTTTCGCACATCGCATCCCCCGATTCCCGATCGGCAATCTATTGCAGCGCCGCGCATCGAGCATCGGCCACGCTTGGGCATGGTGAACGGGCGCCATGGGTCCTTCCCCCGGCGACGTGGAGCGGGGAACGCTGACCCCAGGCCTTCATCCGCTGAAAAAGAATTCGGAATCTAATACATGAGTCTTGACCCCGACCTTGATGCCTATCTTGCCGACATCCTCGGGACGGCAGCACCGCCGAAGCGCAGCCGTGGCCGCCCGAAAGCCGAGCGGCCGGAAGATCTCGAATTGAAGGCCGCTCGCACGCGGGCAGCGAACGCATCCGCTGCCCTAGCCGAGATGAAGCGCGAAATCTCGTCCGGCGCATTGGTGCGGCGCGAGGACGTTGCCGCAACATGGGCCGCGATCATGACGGACCTGCGCGCGGCCCTGCTGGGCATCCCGTCCCGGCTCGATTGCGATCCCGACACCCGCGCCGCCGTCGACCGGGAGCTTCGCGACACGCTGACTCGCGTTGCCGATCATGCTTGAGCTTCGCCGCGAAACCCTCGCCCTTCTGCGGCCGCCGCCACGTCTCGACCTGGGGGAGTGGATCGAATCCAACATCAGCTTGCCGGCAGCGATCGCGGCGGTTCCCGGCCGGGTCCGCCTGAGCCCGCAACAGCGCGGCATCGCTCGCAGCATGGGCGATCCCGACGTTCCCCGCGTCACGGTGCTAAAGAGCGCCCGCGTGGGCTACTCGACCCTTCTCGGTGGCTACATCGCCTATCGGGCCTCCTGCGCTCCGGGCGCGCTTTTGGCGGTCCTGCCGGCCGAGTCCGACGCCCGGACCTTCATCGCCAGCCTGCTTGAGCCGATCGTGGACTCGAGCCCCGCCGTCCGCGGCGTGCTCGATCGCGACCTAACCGGGCGCGACAACATGACATTCCGGGCCTTCCCCGGCGGGAACCTCCGTGTGGTGAGCGCCGGGGCGCCGCGGAACCTCCGCGCAGTCTATGCCGATACCGTCATCTTCGATGAAACCGACGCATTCCCGATTGATTCAGGTGGCGAGGGCGACCCCGTGAAGCTCGCAGAACGCCGGGCCTTCACGGCGACCCGGCCGAAGCTCATCCTTGGCAGCACGCCGGTTGACGAGGCCACGTCGCGCGTCTGGCGGGAATGGCAGGCTTCGGATCAGCGGGTCTTCGAGGCGCGGTGCCCGCATTGCTCCGAGTTCGCGGAAATCACCTGGTCCGGCATTACCTGGTTACCCGACCGCCCTGATACTGCCTTCTGGACCTGCCCGGCGAACGGCTGCGCGGTGCATGAGGGCGCCGAGAAGCGGACTGCCATTGAGGCGGGCCGCTGGCGGGCAACCCGGCCGGAGGTGGTCGGGCACCATGGCTACCGGCTCAACGCCCTCTCAAGCCTGCTCCCCGCCGCCGCGTGGCCGCTCCTGGGCACGGAGTGGCTTGAGGCGAAGAAGGCGCCCGAGACGTTGCGCGTTTTCGTCAATACGCTACTGGGCGAGGTTTGGCGCGATGCCGACACCGGCCCGGATGAACATGAGCTCGCCGCCCGCGCCGAACCGATCGGGCTTGATCGGATGCCGGCCGAAATCCTGTGGCTGACCGCTGGAGTCGATGTTCAAGACGACCGTCTCGAGGTTGCCATTGTGGGCCATCAGCGTGACGGGGAGGCCGCTGTGCTCGCTCACCGCGTCCTTTGGGGGCCGATAGACTGTGATGCCGTGTGGCGCGACCTGGACGACCTCTTGCGCGAGACATGGGCGCATCCGACTGCCGGCGCCCGTATCGGCATTGCCGCAGCGGCCGTCGACGGATCAGACGTCGATCATTTGCCGCACGTCGACGCCTTCTGCCGCGGGCGCTTCGGCCGGCGAGTGGTTCGCATCAAAGGCGCAGCGGGTTTCACTCGCGCGCCTTTCCAGCGCTCAACTCAGAAGGGGGCACCCTGGTACATTGTCGGGGTGGATGGCCTGAAGGCGGCACTACTGAACCGCCTGGGGCGCCCCGGCATGGTGCGCTTTTCGGATAGCCTCGGGCCGGAGTTTTTCGAGCAATTGTGCTCCGAGCACTTGGTTACGAAATATAGCCGGGGCCGGCCCGTTCGGAGATTCGAGCGGCTTAAGGGCGCTCGCGCCGAGGCGCTCGACGCGACGGTTTATGCGCTGGCGGTCAAGACCCTGATCGGGCAGCCTGTAGACGCCCGCGAGGCCGAACTTGCGACACAGGCTGCACCTAAGCCCGCGCCGCGGGTTGCCCGTTCGCAGTGGATGGAGCGCTGATATTGGAGGGTGAAAAATTGAACAGTAATTTCAAGCCAGGGGAATTGGTGAAGCGGAAGGGAAAGGTCGGACTCCCCATGATGCGCGTGGTTGAAACCAAGAACGGGCAGGTGATCTGTTCGGACCTTAAAGGGCGCAACAGGGAAGCATTTGACCCTGGGGATCTGGAAAAATGCGCGATGGGTCCCCCTATGACGCTTAAGTTCTAGCAGCACTCGTCACAGGCACGGGTGGATTCGACCTTGGCGCTTTCGAGGCCCGAGGCCGGGCAGCGATCGAATACAATCCAGCTCCTGCCGGAAACGTAGCCGGGAAACCGGCTGCCGTTGCGCACGTAAACAACGGGACGGGTCCAGCCCGACCCGTCCCTCATTTCTCGCAGCTCGCCGCGCCAGGCAATCGAGAATCCTTCGGAGATCAACTCCGATCGATCGAATACGGACGCACCACCAAGTTCGAAGCTGTAGTCGTGGGCCATTGTAGAATCCTCTATGTCGCTATGTATGCGAAAGAATAGCGCCATAGTGCGGCGTGTATCAAGCTATATTTCACAAAAAAAGCAAAACATCAAAGAATCACGTTTCCCGTGATCTTCAACTATAGTTGGAATCCCATCACCAAGCGCGCGAGATAGAAAATAATGCAAGTTCGAGTCTCTGCCGGGAGACTGAAAAGTTGCAGTGCCAGTCAAAATATCCTTTATGACTCTTGACACTAGGTGCCGGCCGCCCGCACCACTGATCTATGTTAAGATATTGCTTCGTCTGCAGATCGCTCTGGACGCTCACTTTGCGTCCACCCTTCAGACCAGCTGCCGATTCGCGATGGATCCAATCGACCTCGGGTCGTGTCCCGGCTGATGGTGTAGAAGGCCGCGCACTTGGCTCCCGGCGTAGCCTAGCGCGCGGCCGGCGCCTGAAGATCTTCCACGCCGATGAACTCCGGCGGACGGACGCGGGCGCGTGATCAGTCGATGACGTTGTAGCCGCCGTCGATGTAGAGCACCTGGCCGGTCATCAGGCGGGCGGCGTCGTGGGCGAGGAAGGCGCAGGCGGCGCCGACGTCGTCGATGTCTACCAGCGCGCGGGCCGGGGCCTTTCCCCTGGCCTTCTCGAGCAGCTCGTCGAACTCGGGGATTCCGGAGGCGGCGCGGGTGGCCAGCGGGCCGGGGGAAATGGCGTGCACGCGGATGCCCTTGGGGCCGAGCTCGGCGGCGATGTAGCGGACGGCGGATTCGAGCGCGGCCTTGGCGACGCCCATGACGTTGTAGTTCTCCACCACCTTCTCGGAGCCGTAGTAGGTCATGGTGAAGAGCGTGCCGCCGTCCCGCATCAGGGGCTCGGCGAGATGGGCCATGCGCATGAAGGACCAGACCGAGACGTCCATGGTCACCTGGAAGCCCTGGCGCGGGACGTCGGTGACGCGGCCGCCGAGGGCCTCCCTGGTCGAGAAGGCGATCGAATGGACGAGGAAGTCAAGCTTGCCCCATTCGGCCGATATCCGCTCGAAGACAGCCTCGAGCTGGCCCTCGGCCATAACATCCATCGGCATGAAGATCGCGGCCTCGACCTCGCGGGCGAGCGGCTCGACATGCGGCTTCGCCTTCTCATTGAGGTAGGTGATCGCCAGCTCGGCGCCGAGGGCGCGAAAGGCGCGGGCGCAGCCCCAGGCGATCGAGCGGTCGTTGGCGATGCCGACGATCAGGCCCTTCTTGCCGTCGAGCAGCTTCGCCTTCACTTGGGGCAGGGTCATCGGGCGCCTCCTGTCAGCGCGAGGGTGTGGCGGGCGATCATTAGCTCCTCGTCGGTCGGGATGACGAGCAGGGCGATGCGGCTGGCGGGCGCCGAAATGCGGGTCGCGCCGGCCTCGTTGGCCTCCGGGTCCAGCTCCGCGCCGAGCCAGGCGAGGCGTTCGGCGATGCGGGTGCGGATGGGGGCGGCATGCTCGCCGATGCCGGCGGTGAAGACGAAGCCGTCGAGGCCGCCGAGGGCGGCGGTGAGCGCGCCGGCGTGGAGCGCGCAGCGATGGACGAAATGGTCGATGGCGAAGGCCGCCGCCGGGTCGTCGCTCGCCATGAGGTCGCGCATGTCGTTCGAGACGCCCGAGAGACCCTTGAGGCCCGAACCGTTGTAGAGGAGCCGGGTGACCTCCGCGGGTGCCATGCCCCTTTCTTCGATCAGGTGCAGGACCACGCCCGGGTCGAGCTGGCCCGGACGGCTGCCCATCGGCAGACCGTCCAGCGCGGTGAAGCCCATCGTGCTCTCGACGCTGCGGCCGCCGGCGATCGCGCACATCGAGGCGCCGCTGCCGAGGTGGGCGACGATCACGCGGCCCGCGGCGAGCTCCGGCGCGACGGCGCGAAGGCGGTCGGCGATGTACTCGTAGCTGAGGCCGTGGAAGCCGTAGCGGCGGATGCCCTCGTCGTAGAGCGCGCGCGGCAGCGCGTAGCAATCGGCATAGGCCTGGTGCCCTCGGTGGAAGGCGGTGTCGAAGCAGGCGACCTGCGGCACGTCCTGGTCGATCGCCATCGCGCGGCGGATCGGCGCAAGGTTGTTCGGCTGGTGCAGGGGCGCAAGGGACTGGTAGCGGGCGAGGCGGCCGAGGATCGCCTCGTCGATCAGAACCGGGTGGGCGAATTCCGGGCCGCCGTGGACGACGCGATGGCCGATGGCGCGAAGCTTCAGCCCTTCGAGGCTGCGCAGCCAGTCACCGGTCTCGGCGATGGCCGTGGGCAGGTCGTGGACCTCCGCGGGCTCGTAGCTGCGGTCGACGAGGAGGGTGCCGGAACCGTCGGCGGCGCGCAGGCGGGGCCGCACCCCGATGCCGTCGAGCTGGCCGCGCAGCCGCCGCTCGAGCCCCCCGCCGACAATCTCGAAGACCTGGACCTTGAGGCTCGAGGATCCGGCGTTGACGACGAGGATGGCGTCCATCAGGCGGCGGAGACGGCGGTCGTGGCGCGGCGGGCGTTGGCGTAGAGCGCCGCGACGGCACAGGAGGCGAGGCGGGTACGAACGCTGTCGGCCCGCGAGGTCAGCACGATCGGGACACGCGCGCCGAGCACGATGCCGGCGGCGTCGGCATGCGCGAGGAAGGTCAGGTTCTTGGCCAGCATGTTGCCGGCCTCGAGGTCAGGCACGACGAGGATCTGGCCGTGGCCGGCGACCGGCCCGCCGATGCCCTTGATGCGCGCCGCCTCCGGGTCGATGGCGTTGTCGAAGGCGAGCGGTCCGTCGAGAAGGCCGCCGGTGATTTGCCCGCGCTCGGCCATCTTGCAGAGCGCGGCGGCCTCGATCGTCGAGGGAATCTTGGTCGTCACCGTCTCGACGGCGGAGAGGATCGCGACCCTGGGCGTGCCGAGGCCGATGCCCCTCCAGAGGTCGATGGCGTTCTGAACGATGTCGCGCTTGGTGTCGAGGTCGGGGAAGATGTTGATCGCCGCGTCGGTGATGAAGAGCGTCTCCGCATGGCCGGGCACGTCCATGATGAAGACGTGGCTGATCCTCCGCTCGGTTCGCAACCCGGTGGCCGAGGAGGTCACCTCGCGCATCAGCTCGTCGGTGTGGAGGCTCCCCTTCATCAGGAGCTCGCCCCGGCCCTCGCGGATCAGCGCAACCGCCTGTGCTGCGGCGGCATGGCTGTGCGGCGCGTCGACGATCTGCCGGCCCGCGAGGTCGATGCCGTGCTCGGCCGCGAGGCTCCGGATCCTCGGCTCCGGGCCGACCAGAACCGGGTCGATCAGCTGCTCGGCCGCCGCCTCCATGGCGCCGCGCAGCGAGGTCTCGTCGCAGGGATGCGCGACGATCGTCGCCGCCGGCGTGCCGTCGCGCCCGGCGGCGATCAGGCGTTCGTACTTGTCGCTCCGCTCGACCACGGCTCAGGACGCCTTGCGGCTCGTCACGAGCTCCGGGCCGAGGCCGAAGAGCGCCGCTACCCGGCGCAGCCGCTCGGACGGTCCTTCGCCGGGAGCACCGCTGGCCTCGACGACGCCGCGGAGCGCGGCCAGCGCCTGCCGCCGCTCGTCGAGCGATTCCGGCAGGAGCCCCGGAATTGCCGCGAGCGCCGCCTCCTCGTCCAGGACGAGCATCAGGAACTGCTCGCGGACCAGCGTCTTGAAGTCGGCCAGGGTCATCTGACGATGCGCCGGGTGGGCGTCACGTATCCGGGTGATCGCCGCGAAGCCACGCTCGTCCACGGCATTGCGGGCCATGCCGACCCAGATGAGCGCCCGTATCAGCGCCTCGCGCAGGCCGCCGCAGGTCATCCCTTCATGGAGCGCCGCGATCCGGCGCTCCACCAGGGCCTCGTGCAGCTTGCTGTGCGCCGCCTTGCGGGGGCGCTGCGACGACGTCGTGTCGGTCCCCAGCGCCGCCTGCAGCGCCGGCGTGCCGTAGACCGCGTGGAAGGTGTCCTCGGCGGCCCGTTCCATCGCCCTGCGCCAGGCGTCGAGGCTCTCGACGATCGCCTTCGAGGCGATGCTTTGCGCGGCGACGAGCGGGTTCCCTGGGTCGGCCGGCCGGCGGCGGTCGCGGACCCGCTCGGCCTCGGTCGCTACCCAGCCCATCCACGGGTTCCGCGGCCCGAAGATCTCGTAGGAAAGGCGCAGCGGGTGCATCCGGCGCATGGCTTCGGCGATCGGCGGCGAAGTCACGGCACGGACCGCGGGCTGGGCGAAGGTCCGGTAGAGGGCGAGGTTGATCTCCGAGAGACGCGCAGCGGCCTCGAACTTGCGCTCGTCGGCCAGGTCGTTGCCGCCGAGCGCGCGGATGTCGTCGAGGCTGCGGGCCTCGCAGCGCATGACCCATTCGCCCGTGACGAGCTCAGGATTGTCGACCGCCGCGCCCTTCGGGGTCAGCACCGCCTCGTAGAGGCCCGGCGGCAGCACGTCGATCAGGTCGATGTTCGATGCGAATTCCTCGTGCTCCTTCCGGGCGACGCCGCCGGAAACGAAGATGCCGAGATGGCCCACGTGCTCGTGGACCGTATAGACGATGGTCTGGCCCCAGGCGCGGATGTCGTCGACGCTGTCGTAGAGGTCGAGGATCCAGTCGAGCGCCTGGCTCGGCGGCGTGATGTTGTCGCCTTTCGAGCAGAAGACGACGATCGGCGAACGGACCCCTCGCAGGTCGATCGCGGTGCCGTCGGCGGTGCGGATCTCGCCCGAGGCGAGGCGGTTGCCGACGAAGAGCTCGTCGACGATCCACTGCTTCTCCTCCGCGTTCAGCGTGACATGACCGCCCCACCATTTCTCGAACTCGAGGTAGCGCTCGGGCTCGGTGTCGATCTTCGACCAGAGGTTGTATTGCTTGGTCCAGAGCGTGTTGGCGGGGTTCTGGTTCTCGAAATTCTGCACCAGCGCCGCGCCGTCGAAGATGCCGGCGCCGAGGTCGCCCGCGAGCGCGGTCAGCCAGGAGCCGCCGAGCAGGCCGCCGGTGTAGCGCATCGGGTTCTCGCCGCGCACGCCCGCCCAGTAGGAGAGCGGGGTTCCGGCGATGATGACCGGGCCGAAGAGCTCGGGACGGAGCGCGGCGACGATCATCACCGCCCAGCCGGCCTGGCAATTGCCGATGACGCAGGGCCTGCCCTGGGCCTCCGGGTGGCGGGCGATGACGGCCTCGAGGAAGGAGGCCTCGGCGGTGGCGATGTCGAGGATGGTCTGGCCGGGCACCGGCTCGGGCAGGAAGCCGACGAAATAGACCGGGTGGCCCGCCTGCATCGCCACGCCGATCTCGCTGTCGGCCTTGAAGCCGCCGATGCCGGGGCCGTGGCCGGCGCGGGGGTCGACGACGACGAATGGGCGTTTCCTCGGGTCGATCGTGACGCCCCCGGGCGGGACGATGCGGGCGAGAAGGTAGTTGACGGGCTTCGCCAGGCTGCGGCCGTCGAGGACGAGCTCGGCCCTGTAGTCGAGCACGTTCGGGGCGAGCTCGGCAGCGTGGGCCTCGTATTGTGCGGCGCGCTGGCGCATGACATCGAGGAAGAGGATCGAGCGTTGCCAGGCGTCGGTCAGGTATTCCGCGGCAGCTGCCGGGCTGGGAAGTCGCGGAATCTCGCGCTCGGCCATGATGCACCCCCCTCGGATTCAGGGCTGGCTAACGGGGATCGCTGTGCAGGTGCGAAGGCCGGACGTCAAGTGCGTTCTTGGGTACGCTACCGTATGTAACATTCGCCTTCTGCCCCTTGTCTGGTAGAAGGTGCGCGGGACTTCTGACGCGAGGGGAGACTGTTTTCATGAGCGACAAGATCGATCCGACGGCGGCGCCGATCTCGGCGGACGAACTGCGCATGTCCATCCTCAGGAAGGAACTGGATAAGATGGACGTCGAGCGGAAGGCACGGGAGGCGGAGCAGAAGAAGCTCACCGCATTCACGGACGACTTCCTGCACAAGCACGTCACCGAGGACGAGATCGCCATGGTGCGGCGGCTGGTCTCGAACGCGGTGAAGGACGGCAAGATGGAGGCGATGGTCTACAGCTTCCCCTCGAGCCTCTGCACCGACGGCGGGCGGGCGATCAACAGCAACGATCCGCGCTGGCCGGAGACGCTGCAGGGCAAGGCGAAGGAATTCTACGATCGCTATCAGGAGCTTGGCAAACCAGGTGGCTACAGGCTGAAGGCGATGGTCATCAACTTCCCCGGCGGCATGCCCGGCGACATCGGCTTCTTCCTGAACTGGGCGCCGCCGGCGGTTTGAGGGCGGGGCCGAGGCGTGCCCGGGCGCGGTCCGGGCACGCGTGCCTGGCGGCCTATCTCCTTGTAAGTAATGGCGTTTCCGGATCGTGTTCAGCCATTCTTAACCGTTGCCGATGCCCATCGGAAGGATGCGACGGCAGATCCCTTCACGTCTCGGAGGCAAAGGCGGGAAGCCGTTGCGCCAGCGTGACACGTACCAAGCATCGCGGCATGCGGCCACCAGTATCAGAAGACGCTCGGGACCGCGTTCCGCGCGGTCCGGTCGGGCGCGTAGCCATCGGGCTTCTTCTGACGCTTGCCGAGCTTGGGCGCGTCGAACACGATCCTCTCGTAGGGGATCTGCTGGAGGAGGTGGGTGAGGCAGTTGATGCGCGCCGCCTTCTTGTCGTTGGAATCCACGATCCACCAGGGCGCGTGCGGCGTGTCGGTCGCGCGGACCATCTCGTCGTAGGCCTTCGTATAGTCCCACCAGCGGCGGTAGCTCTCCACATCCATCGGCGAGAGCTTCCACTGCCGCAAGGGATCGTCGATGCGCTGGCGGAAGCGCCGCTCCTGCTCCTCCTCGCTCACGTCGAGGAAATACTTGAGCAGGAGGATGCCGTTCTCGACGATCACCTTCTCCGCCGCCGGGACCAGTTCCAGGAACCTCTTCACGCGGTCCTCGGGCGTGAAGCCCATCACCCGCTCCACGCCGGGGCGGTTGTACCAGGAGCGGTCGAAGATCACCACCTCGCCGGCGGCGGGAAGCTGGGCCATGTAGCGCTGGAAATACATCTGGGTCTTCTCGCGGTCGCTCGGCGCCGGCAGCGCGACGACGCGGAAGACGCGCGGGCTGACCCGCTCGACGAAGCGCTTGATCATGCCGCCCTTGCCGGCGGCGTCGCGGCCCTCGAAGACGATGACGATGCGCGCGCCCGTCGCCTTCACCCAGGCCTGCAGATGCGAGATCTCCACCTGCAGGCGGGCGAGCTCCGCCTCATAGGCCCTGTTGCGCGCCTTCTTCGCTGCCTTCGGATCCGGCCTTGAAGGCGCATCGGCGACCTTTTCCTTCTTGTGCTTCTTGCTCACGGGATTCCTCCGGGGTTGGCGCCGCCCGCCCCGAAGGCGCGCAGCGCATCGTCGAGATCGTCGAAGATCAGGTCGGGGCCGATGGCGGCCAGAAGCCCGGCGCGGTCGAGCAGGCCCGCGACGTTGGCGTGCAGCTCCGCCAGGCCGAGGCGGACGCCACGGTCCGCGAGGTCGGCGCGGACCTCCTCGAGCATGGCGGCGGCCGTCGAATCGATCTGGGTGATGGCGCTGGCGTCGATCACGAACCAGCGGTTGTCCCCCGGCATGGCATCGGCGATGGCGAGGAGCCGCGCCTGGATGTGGTCGGCGTTGAAGAAGAGCACGTCGCCCTCGATCAGCGCGATGGTGAGCCCCGGGACCGGGCGGGCGTCAGCGCGGCGGTGAAGCTTGTAGAAGCCGTCGCGGCCCGGAATGCGCCCGAGCAACGCATCGCGCGGTCGCATCATCTGGTGCAGGAGGTAGGCGAAGGTGGCGCCGATGGCGATCAGCACGCCGTTGAGCACGCCGAGGGTGATGGGCGCCACGAGCGCGATCATCGCGAAGACGAACTCGATGCGGCTGATGCGCCAGACCTCGCGCAGCGCGGGGACGTCGATCAGGCTGACCGCAGCAGCGATCAGGATGGCGCCGAGGGCAGGGATCGGCAGGATCGCCAGCGCGGGCCGCAGGTAGAGGATGGTGAGCAGCAGCGCCGCGGCGGCGACGACGCCGGCGATTTGGGAACGGCCGCCGACGCTGGCGTTGATGGCGGTGCGCGAGTCCGAGGCGGTGACCGGGAAGGCGGAGAACAGGCCCGCGGCGATGTTGGCGGCGCCGAAGCCGAGCATCTCGCGGTTGGCGTCGACCGGATAGCCGCCGCGCTGGCCGAAGCTACGCGCCGTGACGATGCCGGCGGCGAAGCTGACAAGAAAGATGGCGAGCGCGCCCAGGAGCAGCCGGTCGGGGGACGCGCCGCCACCGGTCGGCAGCGCGAGCGCGGGGACCCCGGACGGGATCTGTCCGACGGTGGCGATACCCCGGGCGGGCAGGTCGAGAAGCGCGGACAGGGCAACGGCGAGGACCACGACGATGACCGGCCCCGGGACGGGCACCCGCCGCAGGCGGGCGCCCTGGAGGACGGCGAACATCGCCGCGGCCAGCGCCAGCGAAGGCCAGTGGATGAGCTGGGCCTTGCGGACGAGGTCGATGAACGGCGCGATCAGGCCGTCGGAGCTTATCGGCGCACCGGTGATGCGCTTGAGCTGGCCGGTGATGATCGAGAGCGAGATGCCGGCGAAGAAGCCGACGAGGATCGGGCGCGAGAGGAAGGTCGAGAGCACCCCGAAGCCGAGCGCCCGCCCGCCGAGATAGAGGCCACCGACGATCAGCCCCAGCATGGCCGCCACGCCCGCTCGGTCGGCATCGGCGAGGCCCGGGATGGTGGCGAGGACCGCGGCCATCACCGTGACCGTCGCCGCGTCCGGGCCGACGATAAGCTGCCGCGACGGGCCGAAGACGGCGTAGGCGACCAGTGGCGCGATCGAGGCGTAGAGGCCGGTCTGCGGCGGCAGGCCGGCGATCGCCGGGTAGGCGATGGCGGTGGGCAGGCCCACCGCGGCGATGGCGAGGCCGGCGGCGACGTCGCCCTTGATCCAGCCCGGGCGGTAGCCGGCGAGGCTCGCCAGCACCGGCCGGGTGGACGGGGCGTCGCCCGCGCTCATCAGTGGCCGCCGGAGAGCACCAGCGTGCGCACCGGCAGGATCAGCGCCTGCAGCCGCAGGAGCGCGGCATGCACGAGGCCGGTGGCGTCGATGGCGTGGAGCACGAAGGCGTGGAGGGCGCCGATGTCGGGGTCCTGCAGCGCGTCGTGGTTCGAGGTATAGGCATTGGCGGTGCAGGAGGCGCCCTGGGGCAGCCGGTCGAGCCCGCCCTCGTAGAGCGGCTCCATGATCACGGTGATCGTGCCGGGCTGGACGAAGGCGGCGACGTCCTGGAGCTGGTCGGTCGGGCGGATCTGGCCCGCGGCGATCACGTCCTGCACCTCCGTGACGACGACGGGGATCACCGTGAAGGGCACCGCCGGGCAGGCGACCTCGCCGACCATGCCGACCTTGAGCACCTGCGCCTCGATCTGGCCGAAGCCGGCGGCGAGGCCGGTGACGCGGCGGTCGGGGACGAGGATGCCGGCCGGGCGCAGCATCGGGTTGACCACGTCCCCGGGGCGCAGCGCGAATTGCTGGACGATGCCGTCCGTGCCGGCGACGACTGTCGCCTTGGAGCGCGCCACCTCGGCCTCGGCGAGCGCCGCCTCCGCGCTGGCCCGCTGCGCCGGCAGGGCGAAGTCGAGCTGGGACTGGACGGCGGCCTTGCCGGCGACGGCGGCGTCGACCGCGCCCTGGGCGGTGTCGACCGCGACCTGCGCCCGGTCGACCTCGCGCTGGGAGATGGCGTCGGGGTTGCGCTGCATCAGCTCGGCGCGGGTCTCGTACTCGTCCTGGGCCTGCCTGAGCGAACCGCGGGCCTGCCGGATGCGGCCTTCGGCCTCGGCGAGCTGCGACTGCGCCACGGTCATCGCCGCGTCGACCTCTGCGATCCGGCGCCGCGCCGTCTCGATCTCCGCCTCCTGCTCGGCGGTGTCGAGCCGGAAGAGCGGCTGGCCCTCGGCGACATGCTGGTTGATGTCGACGAAGGTCTCCGCCACCCGGCCGTTCGATTCCGGCAGGATCGTCACGGTGCGGAACACCGAGACCGCGCTCGAGGTCGAGGGATGGAAATAGAAGATGGTGGTGATGAGCGAGACCGTCAGGATCACGCAGAAGGTGATGCCCCACCTGAGTTCGTACCAGACGGAGAAGAGCGTGATCTCGCGGCCGATGCGCTTGCTCTGGGCATAGCGGCGGTAGAGGTAGTCCGGCAGCACGGTGATCGCGGAGCAGAGCAGGAGCTCGAACATCTCAGGCCTCCGCCTCCGGCGCCGCCGCCGGCCGGATCGGCCCGTGCCGCGGGGCCCCGGCATCGTCCGAGAGCAGGTCGTTCCAGAGCGACGGCGGCTCGCGCGACCTGTCGCGGCCCGAGAGCTTTTCGAGCGAGAGCGCGATCGAATTCATCGGGGTCGAGAAATTCGGCAGCTCGACCAGCGCCAGAAGCAGCGCCGCGATCCAGAAGACCGCATTGTGGGTGAAGAGCGCGAGCAGCGCGAGCACCGCGACGAACTGGAGCTGCACCTTGTTGGTGCGATGCGCCATATGCTCGGGCAGCGCGTGAAGCTTGAGATAGACCAGCCCGACCGAGACCACCGCGGCGATCAGGAAGACCAGCATCACCGTCATCAGCCAGTCGGACTGGCCGGGGCCGGTGATGAAGGGCGGCAGGTGCGGCGGCGCCGCGGGGTTCATCGGGGGGTGGTCCATCAGGGTGCTCCGGATGCAGACGTCCGTTCGCTGGTGCCGAGCCGCGTCCAGGCGACCACGAGTTCGTAGAAGACCGAAAGCACCACCGGACCGAGGAAGAGCCCGATCAGGCCGTGCGTCAAGGTGCCACCGATCACGCCGGTCAGAATGACGAGCATCGGCGTGGTCAGGCCGCGCGCCATCAGGATCGGCTTCAGCACGTTGTCGACAAGGCCGACCGGAACGAGCAGCAGGGTCAGGATCAGGGAAAAGCCCGTCGGGTAGCTCAGCCAGATCCAGACGAGCACCGGCAGAAGAATCGGAGCGGCACCGATCTGCACGATGCAGAGCAGGAGGATGCCAAAGGCGATCAGACCGGCGCCGGGAATGCCGGCGACATAGAGGATGATGCCGGCGAGCAGCGCCTGCAGCAACGCGACGCCGATGACCCCGCGCGAAACGTTGCGGATGGTGGCGCCGGCGAGGTCGACGAAATGCGCACCGCGCGGAGCGATGAGCCGCCCGGCGAAGGCCCGGGCGCCGGCGGCCAGACGCGGGCCAGGCAGGAAGAGGAAACCGGCGATGACGACCGAGACGACGAACTTCAGGACATCGGCGCTGATCCCGGCCACCTTGGCGAGGAGCGTGCCGCCGGCGGGCAGCACGGCGGGACCGTAGCGATGCACGGCGTCGTCAAAGTTGGTGGCGGCGAGGTTCCAGACCTCGTCGATCTGTTCCCCCAGAATGGGCCACTCGGCAACCTCGGTCGGCGGCGGCGGAACCCTCAGCGTTCCGGAGTGGAGGCCGGAGGCGAGCCACTGGACAGACTCGGCGAGGCTCGCGGCAAGCACGCTGACAGGGCCGAGCACGGTCGCGAGCGCGATCAGGGTGAGGACGGTCGCCGCGAGCCCGCGCCGGTCGCCGAGCCGGCGGGCGATCCAGGCGTAGCTCGGGTAGAGCGCCACCGCGAGCAGGATCGCCCAGATGACGATCGGCAGGAACGGGCGCACCAGTTCCAGCGACCACCACGCGAAGAGGCCGAGGAAAGCGAGGCGGACGACGAAGTCCGTTGCGCCGGCCTCTAGGCGGTCCTTTTCGATCCGTAGCCTGCGCCGGGCCTGTCCGCTGCTCATCCCGACACCGAAAGCCCCGCTTTCCGGAGACCGGCCAGAAGCAGGTCAACGAGCCCGGGGGCGACGTGGCGGCCTTCCAGATCGGCCGCCGCATGGGCCCCGTAGTCGGGGTCGATCCCCCGGAGCGCGGCGACGGCATCCGCCGCCTCGTCGTCGCGACCGAGCGCCGCGGCAGCGACGGCCACGGAAAGGTGCCCATAAACCACACTGGGCGCATTTATCCGGCGGGCCTCCGCCAGGGCCTCGGCGTGGCGGCCCTGGGCGAAGTGGTAGAGGAAGAGGCCGACGCGGTAAGTGCCGGGCTGCGCCGGATTGGCGGCATAGGATTCCTCCAGAAGCGGCACCGCCTCGTTCCACCGGGCAAGCATGGCGTAGCGCTGCCCGAGGTCGGCGAGGATTGTGGTGTCGTTGGGGTTGAGCGCCCGGCCGGCCTCGAGCGCGTCGAGCGAACCGGCGACATCCCCGGCGAACCAGCGGGCGACTCCGAGCGCATAATGCGCCCAGCTCGAACTGGGTGCGAGCTCGATCGCATGGGCGGCGAGATCGAGGGCGCGGCCAAGCAGGTCCGGATCGGGGCTCCTGACCGGATGCCGGAAGCGGAAGGCATTGGAATAGAGCAGCGAGAGGCAGGCATTCGCCTCCGCATAGCCCGGCTCGGCCGCCACCGCGCGCTCGAGGGCGAGACGCACGGCCTCGATCATCTCGCGATCGAAGGTCCGCCAATAGGCATAGAAGAGCTGGACCGCGGCATAACTGCCAAGCGTCTCCGGGACCGCGCCGTCGGCATCGCGCGCTCGGTGGCGCTGGATCGCCCCGTACGGCTGCCCGAGCGCCCGGACGACGCTGTCCGCGACCTCGTTGCGCAGCGCAATGATGTCGGATGGATGGAGCCGCCGCTCGTAGGTCTCGGCCCAAATGGCACGCCCGCTCGCCGACTCGACCAGGAGAACGTCGACCTCGAACCCGTCCGACCTCAGCGACGTCTGTCCGGTGACGAGATAGTCGGCGGCGAGATCCCGTCGCGCCGCATTCGGTTCGACGTCAGCCGGGTGGCGCAGCGCCGTCTCCGCGCCGAAGACCCGCAGGCCCGTGAAGCGGGTGAGCCCAATGATCAGCGACCGGGTGAAGCCGCGGGTGAAGGTCGGGAAGGAAGAATGATCTCCCTCCTCCTCGAAGGCGGTGACCAGCACCCGGGGAGGACCGGTCGCCACTCGCGGGAGCCGCACCGGCTCGCCGCTCTCGAAGACGGGCGCGTAGCCGCCTCGCGGGATGTCGATGCGGAGGCGGCTGCTTCGGCCATCGGTCAGGTAGTAGCGCTCGAGCGAGCGCCGGAGGCGGCCGGCCTCGATGCGGACGATCGAATCGAGCTGCGGGTCGAATGTCGTGTCGCGCCCGAAGACCTCGGTTGCGATCGCATAGGCCTTGATCCGGTGGCTTCGTCCGGCGAGCGCCTCTCCGACGACGTAGGTCAGGAATGCACGGTTGCGGTCGCTGGCATCGAACTGCTGCGAGGCGAGAATGCGGCGCAACTCCGCCCGGACGGCGCCGGTCGATACCGCCTGCTCCTCCTGCGCCATGATCCGGCCGCCGTGTCCACTCCGCCATCGGACGGAAGAATGCCACAGGTGCCGCAGCTTCGAAACCGGAAGGGGCACGTTGTAGACAGTTACGTACTTGGGGCGGCTCGCTCGCGGCCCCGATCGCGAGGCGATCCTGCCTTCTCGACTGGACGGGAACGACGCAACGCGCGGCGCCGGCTTATTTCTGCGATGCTGCAACAACCCGGACTTCTCCGCAATACCCGTCTTCCGACCGGCCATTCCGCCCGGATCTGGCCGAGTCTGGTCGGTCCCGCACACTGCCCGAACCGAGCGGGGTCGGAAAGCCCGTAGCTAACGGTAACGTACTTCGCAGCATCGTGAGCGGCGCGCAGCCTTCCGGCTGTCGTCTCTGCTCGGGGTGATGCAATGGCAGACGCCGATCCCGCACAGACGGGCCTGACACAGGCAGTGACGCGCTTTCCGGCCGCGGCGGCGGCACTGCTCCGACTGGCGGGGAAGGATCCGCGGTTTCGCGAGATCTGCGAGGAATACGGGCTCGCACAGCAGAGCCTCGCCAGGTTCGAGGCGCGGCCCGACGCCGCCCAGCGGCCCGAAATCGGCGACTACCGCGTGCTGATCGCCGAGATCGAAGACGAGATCGGCAGGTTCCTGAAGGCGGCCGGGCAGAGCCGCTGACGATATCGCGCCGGGGGCACCCGACAACTATCGGGCGGCCCGGGCGGCGTTGAGGAGGGGCGCCGGGGGGGCGGCGCGTTGTGCCGGCCGGGGAATGCTGCTAGATCTCCGCCGTCGATGCGGGCGTCGGGGCGGCGCCTTGCCCGAGTGGCGGAATTGGTAGACGCAGCGGATTCAAAATCCGCCGCCGCAAGGCTTGCCGGTTCGAGTCCGGCCTCGGGTACCAGATCGACGTGCGTTCCCGAAGCGAGGGGCAGTGAAATGACTGGCGCAGCGGATCCGGAGGCGCTTCGGGTCGTCTTTCTCGACCGCGGCTCGATCGGGCCCTCGGTCGAGCTTTCCAAGCCGGGCTTCCCCCATGAATGGGTCGAGCACGACCGCACCCATCCCGACCAGGTGGTCGAACGCCTCCAGGGCGCCGCTATCGCGATCTGCAACAAGGTGCCGATCCGCCGCGCGCAGATCGAGGCGCTGCCGGATCTGAAGATGATCGCCATCCCGGCGACGGGCTACGATGCCTTCGACATCGCCGCCTGCCGCGAGCGCGGCATCGTCGTCTCGAACGTGCGCGGCTATGCCACCAACACCGTGCCCGAGCATACCTTCGCGCTGATCCTCGCGCTGCGCCGCAGCATCGTCGGCTACCGGCAGGCGGTGATCGACGGCAGATGGCAGGAGTCCGGCCAGTTCTGCTTCTTCGACTACCCCATCAGCGACCTCGCCGGCTCGACGCTCGGCATCGTCGGCGAGGGCGTGATCGGCCAGGGCGTCGCGCGCATCGCCCAGGCCTTCGGCATGCGCACGCTCTTCGCCGCGCACAAGGGCGTCGCGGGCATGGGGCCGCTCTACACGCCCTTCGACGAATTGCTCGCGACCTCGGACGTCATCACGCTGCACAGCCCGCTGTTGCCGGCGACGCGCGACCTCATCGCCGGACCCGAGTTCCGCGCGATGGCCCGCCGACCGCTCCTGATCAACTGCTCGCGCGGCGGGCTCGTGCACGAGGGCGACCTGGTGCGGGCGCTCGACGCCGGGCAGATCGCGGGCTTCGGCTTCGACTGCCTGACCTCCGAGCCGCCGGTGCCGGAGAACCCGCTGCTCGGCGTGCTCGGCCGGCCCAACGTGATCGTCACCCCGCATGTGGCCTGGGCGAGCGCCGAGGCGATGCAGACGCTCTGGGACCAGACGATCAGCCATATCGACAATTTCCACGCCGGGCGCCCGAGCAACACCCTGACCTGATCCCGCCGCCGCGGGCGGGGTTTCGCGCTCAGCGCAGGGGCATGCCCGGAGCCTTGCCGAGCTTGCGGGTCACGCATTCGGCGACCGCCTGGCAGAATTCCGCCTCTCCTGCCGCGAGTCCGGTCAGCCGCGCCGCCCGCCAGGCCTCCTGGTCGGCCGCCTCGCCATAGGCGTCGACAAGCCGGTCGGCCGCCTCGTGAACGGCGCGGCCATAGGCGCGCCGCGCACCGAAGAACGCGAACATCTCCACCCCCGGAACACTCCCACCGCCAAGTCTGCCACCGGGGCCGGCACCGGGCAATGGTTTGGTTAGGACGACGTTAACGCCGGGCAGCGACCTCGCCGTCGACTCTCCTCCCGGTGCCAGGGATCCCCAGTCCGATCGACCCGTGGCGATCGGGCCGCGCGGGCGCGGCCTGTTCCCTGTTCCGGAGCCCGGTCCGGGGCCACGGATCTCGGCCAGGCGGCGGGTCCGGCGGAAGGATCAAGTGGCCTCCGGATGCGATCGTCCCGAAAGGGCGCCGGACGACGCCACGACCCGGACACCCACGATCTTCAGGATCTCGGCCTCGCCTTCGGGCCCTGGCGGGTCGCCGGCCGGCGGGCAGACCTCGACGAGGCTTCAGTATTCCGTCGGCAGCACCGGCTCGCCGCGCATCCGCGCGACCCGGTCGGCGACGGCCTCCCAGAAGTACCGCTCCGCCGCGGCCGTTCCCGGAACCCGTGCCGCCTCGCGCGCCTCGGCCTCCGCGACGGCGCCATGCGCCTCGACCAGCATTTCCGCGCGGCTGCGGATGTCCCGCCCATAGGCGATGCGTGCCTGCAGCGAAGCTTTCATTCCCGTCCCCCGTCGCTCCCGGGGGGAGAATGCCAAATCCGCCCCTTTGAGACAAATGCTTCGTTATCGACCGGTTAATGGGCCCCGCGCGGCGGCGCCGGCCGGCAAAGGCCCGCTCACGGAAAGTTTGGGGGGCCGCGCCGGGCTTTCGGCCTATCTCGGATCTCCGGACGTCATCGAAGCCGAAAGGGAGGTCACCCATGCGACGCAAGAAGGCCAGCGATTTCGACCAGCGGCTGCTCGATCTCTACGACGGCTACGTGCACGGGCGCATGAGCAAGCGCGCCTTCCTCGACCATGCGGCGAAATACGCCGTCGGCGGGGTGACCGCGGGCGCGCTCCTCGAAAGCCTGCAACCGGACTACGCCCTCGCCCAGCAGGTCGCCCCCGACGATCCGGCGATCACCACCGAGGTCATCGAATACGCCTCGCCGGAAGGAACCGGCACGATCCGCGGCCTGATGGCGCGGCCCGCCGGCGCCGCGGGGCCACTGCCGGCGGTGCTGGTGGTGCACGAGAACCGCGGCCTCAACCCCTATATCGAGGATGTGGTGCGCCGGCTGGGCAAGGCGGGCTATCTCGCCCTCGGGCCGGACGGGCTGAGCTCGCTCGGCGGCTATCCCGGCAATGACGACGCCGGGCGCGAGATGCAGTCGAGCCTCGACCGCGCCGAACTGATGGAGGATTTCTTCGCCGGATTCGAGCATCTCCTGAACCATCCGGATTCGACCGGCCGGGTCGGCGCGGTCGGCTTCTGCTACGGCGGCGGGGTCTGCAACGCGCTGGCGGTGGCCTATCCGCAGCTCGCCGCCGCGGTGCCCTTCTACGGCCGGCAGCCGGACGCGGCCGACGTGCCGGCGATCGAGGCGCCGCTGATGCTGCATTACGCCGGGCTCGACGAGCGCACCAACGCCGGCTGGCCGGACTACCAGGCGGCGCTGGACGCCCACGGCAAGAGCTACGAGGCCTTCTTCTACGACGGCGCGAACCACGGCTTCCACAACGACACCACCCCGCGCTACGACGCGGCGGCGGCCGAACTGGCCTGGGACCGCACGCTCGGCTTCTTCGCGGACCGCCTGGGCTCGACCGCCTAGCCGCGGCATCGGCCGATCCCCGCGAGCCGCACCGCGAAAGCCCGCGCCCCGACGGCCCGAAAACCCGGATCCGGCGGCGGCGCAGCCCTCCGGGCGATCCGCGCGCCGCGGGGCGCTAACGTGCTGGTAACCTTGGCGGCCTAGACCCGAAGGCGTCGGTGCCTCGAGGAGAATCCCCGCATGACGCCCCGGTTGGCCCTCGGGCTTTGGCTGCTGCTGGCGCTTGCCTTGCCGGCACTCCCGGTGCATGCCTCCGACGCCGACCCCGAAGCGGCGCTCTGCGAGCGTGCCATCGTCGCCGGCGCCCGGCGCGGCGGCGTGCCCCCGGAGGTGCTGCACGCCATCGCGCTCACGGAGACCGGGCGCAAGTCGAACGGCCGCGTGCGGCCCTATCCCTGGGCGATCAACCGCGAGGGCAAGGGATTCTGGTTCGCCACCCGCGACGAGGCCATGGCCTTCGCGCGCGCGAGCCTCGCCGAGGGGCGCGAAAGCTTCGACGTCGGCTGCGTCCAGATCAACTTCCGCTGGCACGGCCACGCCTTCCCGTCGCTCGACGACATGTTCGACCCGGAATGGACCGCGACCTATGCCGCGCAATTCCTGCGCAACCTCTACGAGGAGCGCGGCTCCTGGTCGGAGGCCGCCGGCGCCTATCACTCGCTGACCCCCGAGCGCGCGCAGATCTACCGCGCGCGCTTCGACCGGCTGCTGGCCGGGCTCGATCCCTCGGCGCTCACCGAGGCCGAGGCGCTGGTGGCGAGCGCCGTGCCGGTTTTTGCCGGCGGCGGCAGGGCGGCGCGGCGCGCGGCCGAGCGCCAGGCGATGGTCGAGCGCATCCGGAGCGCGCGGCTCGAGCCGCCGCCGGCACCGGTGATGGGATCGGTCGGTGCGGGCCACATGATCGCGCCCGCGGCGGGAGGCCTGCTGGTGCAGGGCTCGACGCTCCTGACCGAGGGCCGGGCGCTGCTCGTCGCGCCCTCGGGCAGCCTCTTCTGAGCGGCCCCGCCATGCCGATGCGCCTGAGCCTCGCCGCGCTCTACCAGCCCACCGTCATGCTGGCGATGGCGCTGATGGCGGTGATCATCATGATGGTCCTGCCGATGCCCTCCTGGGTGCTCGACCTCGGGCTGGCCGGCTCCTTCGCGCTGGCGATCCTGATCTTCACCATCACCCTCTTCATCCAGCGGCCGCTCGACTTCTCCGCCTTCCCCACGATCCTGCTCGCCTCGCTGATGCTGCGGCTCTCGCTCAACGTCTCCTCGACCAAGCTGATCATCGGCGAGGGCCATACCGGGACCCATGCCGCCGGCAACGTGATCGAGGGCTTCGCCATGTTCATCATGGGCGGCTCGATCCTGCTCGGGCTCGTGGTCTTCGGCGTGCTCCTGATCGTCAACTTCATCGTCATCACCAAGGGCGCCGGGCGCATGGCCGAGGTCGGCGCGCGCTTCGCGCTCGACGGCATGCCCGGCAAGCAGCTCGCCATCGACAGCGACATGGCCGCCGGCGCGATCTCGCACGCCGAGGCCCGCGAGCGCCGCCGCATCGAGCAGGAGGAGACCACCTTCTTCGGCTCGCTCGACGGCGCCTCGAAATTCGTCAAGGGCGACGCGGTGGCGGGCCTGCTGATCACGCTCCTCAACCTCGTCATGGGGCTGGTGATCGGGGTGGCGGTGCATGGCATGCCGATCGGCGCCGCCTTCGAGACCTATTCGATCCTGACCGTGGGCGACGGGCTGGTGACCCAGATCCCCGCCGTGATCATCTCCATCGCCACCGCCATGCTGCTCTCCAAGGGCGGCGTGCTCGGCTCCACCGACCGGGCGCTCATCAGCCAGCTCGGCGGCTATCCGATGGCGCTGGCCACCGTCGCCCTGCTCATGGCGCTCTTCGCCTTCATCCCCGGCCTGCCCTTCACGCCCTTCCTGATCGGCGCGGCCTCGCTCGGCGGCGCGGCCTGGCTCGCGCGGAGCGCCAGGAAGGCCGAGGAGGAGCGGGCCGCCACCCCGGCGCCGGGCGCCGAGGCCCCGGCGCGCCGCTCGCTCGGCGACCTCTTGGACGTGGACGAGATCCACATGGAATTCGCCCCGAACCTCGTGCCGGTGGTCATGGACAGCGCCACCGGGCTCGACGCGCGCATCGTGAACATGCGCAACCACATCGCCAGCGAATTCGGGCTGATCCTGCCCGAGATCCGGCTCACCGACAATCCCGGCCTCGACCCCGGCTGCTATGCGATCCGCATCCAGGGCGTGGAGGCCGCGCGCAGCCAGGTCGAGATCGACCGCGTGCTCGTGCTGCTGCCCGAGGAGGGCGCCGAGGCCCCCGAGGGCCGCCCGGTCGCCGAGCCGGTCTATGGCGCCCCGGCGCGCTGGATCGAGGAAACGCTCCAGGAGGAGGCCGCGCTCATGGGCCTCTCGGTGGTCACGCCGACCGAAGTGGTCGCCACGCATCTCCTGGAGATCGTGAAGTCGAACTTCGGCCGGCTGTTCACCCGCCGCGCCCTGCGCAAGCTGCTCGACGAATTCACCTCGCTCTCGGACCCGAAGCGCGCCGAGGCCAACCGGCGCATGATCGACGAATTCGTGCCCGACAAGTTCCCCATCGACACGCTGCAGAGCGTGCTGCGGCTGCTGCTCGAGGAGCGGGTGTCGATCCGCAACCTGCCGCTGATCTTCGAGGCCATCGGCGAGGTGCATTCCGCCCAGACCGGCGCGGAGGCGATCTGCGAGCATGTGCGCCACCGGCTGGGCTTCCAGCTCGTCTCCGAGATCCAGGAGGCCGACGGCGCGCTGCCGCTGATCCAGCTCAACCCGGCCTGGGAGGAGCTCTTCCAGCGCTACCAGCTGCCCGAGGGCTCCGGCATCGTCGACGTCGCCCTGCCGCCGGCGGAGTTCAACAAGCTGGCCAATTCCGTGGCCGAGCGCATCGCCAGCGCCGGCGCCCAGGGCCGCTACCCGGCGGTGGTGACCTCGACCAAGCGGCGCCGCTTCCTGCATACCGTGCTGACCGCCAAGGGCATCCGCAACCCGGTGCTCTCCTTCGAGGAGGTCGGCTCCAACGTCCGGCCGGCGGTGCTGGGAATGGCCTGATGTTCCAGGGCCTCGCCGCGATCCTCGACCTGACCGAGGCGGGCCTCGCCGGCTTCATCCTGGTCTTCACCCGGATCGGCGCGGTGATGGCGCTGCTCCCGGGCTTCGGCGAGCGCATGATCCCGGCCCGCGTCAAGCTCGGCCTCGCCCTCGCCTTCAGCACCGTCGTCTGGTCGATGCTCCCCGACCCGCTGGTGCGACCCGACCCCGAGCGCGCCTTCTTCCTGATGATGCTGATCGAGGCGGCGCTCGGGCTCCTGCTCGGTCTCGCGATCCGGCTGATGGTGCTCGCCCTGCAGCTCGCCGGCTCGATTGCTGCGCAATCCACGGCACTGGCCCAGATCTTCGGCGCCGGTGCCACGCCCGACCCGATGCCGGCGATCGGCAATATCCTGATGCTTGCCGGCGTGACGCTCGCCGTCGCCTCCGGCCTCCATGTCAAGGCGGCGCTCCTCATGGCGCGCTCCTACGAGATCCTGCCCATGGGACTGGCCCCGCCGGCGGCCGACGTCGCCGCCTGGGGCACGGCGCGGGTGGCCCAGGCCTTCGCGCTCGGCTTCTCGCTCGCCGCGCCCTTCGTGATCGCGGCCTTCGCCTACAACCTCGCGCTCGGGGCGATCAACAAGGCGATGCCGCAGCTCATGGTCGCCTTCATCGGCGCGCCGGCGATCACCGCCGGGGGCCTCCTGATCCTCATGCTCGCCGCGCCGGTGATCCTGACCTACTGGAACGGCCGGCTCGACGCCGTGCTCACCGACCCGCTGGGGATGCCGCGATGAGCGAGGGCGAAGGCGGCAGCGGCGAAAAGGTCTTCGACCCGACCCCGCAGCGCCTCGCGGATGCCCGCAAGCGCGGCGACATCCCGAAATCGAACGACGTCACCACGGCGGCGACCTATCTCGGCCTGCTCGCGGTGGTGCTCGGCGGCGGCGGCTTCGCGATCGAGCGCGCCGGCGGCACGCTGATGGTGCTGGTCGCCCAGCCCGACCGGCTGCTCGGCCGGCTGCTCGGCCCCGGCGGCCCGAAGCTCTCCGCCGCCATCATCGGCGAGGCGCTCTGGGCGCTCGCCCCGATCTTCCTCGTGCCGATCGTGGCGGTGCTGGTCAGCCTCTTCGCCCAGCAGGCCATCACCTTCTCCGGCGACAAGCTGAAGCCCAAGCTCTCCCGCCTCTCGATCCCGAAGAACGCCAGGCAGAAGTTCGGGCCGACCGGGCTGATGGAATTCGCCAAGGCGGCGGTCAAGCTCACCGCGATCTCGATCGCGCTCTTCTATTATCTCGCCCATGACCTCGACCGGATGATCGGCGCCGCGGAGGCCGAGGCCAAGGTGGTGGGCGGGCTGATGCTGGAAAGCCTCGTGGTCCTGCTCGCCATCGCCACCGCCATCGCGGTGACGATCGGCGGGATCGACATCGTCTGGCAGCGCTTCGACCATGCCCGCAAGCTGCGCATGTCCTACCAGGACATGCGCGACGAGACCAGGCAATCGGAGGGCGACCCGCATATGAAGGCGCAGCGCCGCTCGCGCGCCGAGGCCATCGCCACCAACCGCATGCTGCTCGACGTGCCCAGCGCCGACGTGGTGATCGTGAACCCCACCCATTACGCCGTGGCGCTGAAATGGTCGCGGACCCGGGGCGCCGCCCCGGTCTGTGTCGCCAAGGGCGAGGACGAGATCGCGCTCCGGATCCGCGACATCGCCGGCACCGCCGGCGTGCCGCTCCACAGCGATCCCCCGACCGCCCGCGCGCTCCATGCCACGGTGGAGATCGGCCACGAGATCCGGCCCGAGCATTACCGCGCCGTCGCCGCCGCGATCCGCTTCTCCGACCGGATGCGCAAGGCCGCCCGCGCGCGGAGCGGCGCGTGACCCCGGAAGCGCTGCGCCAGCTCGCCGCCCTCGCCGAGGCGCGGCGCTCGCGCGACCTCGCGGTGCTCGATGCGCTCCTGATGGAGGACCGCCGCCTCGCAGCCGAGATCCTCGAGGTCGCCGCCGCCCCGGCGCGCGACCTCGCCGAGGGCGGGATCGCCATCGCCCCCATCGCCCAGCAGGCGCTGCGCTTCGCCTGGCTCGAACAGCATATCGCCGTCCTGCGGCGCCGCCGCGCCGAGCTCGCCCCGCGCATCGCGCAAGCCCGGGCCGCGGCGACCCGCAGCCTCGGCAAGCATCAGGCGCTGGAGCATCTCACCGAAAGCGCCGAAGCGGCCGCCGAGCGCCGGCGCGCGGCCCGCTCCGAGCGCGAGGCCATGCCGCCCGGACCCCGCGACCCCTGATCGCGCCCCGGCCCTCAGCGGATCGCGAGCCGCAGCCCGCGCACCGGGATGCCGTCGAGCTCGGTGGTCCAGGTCTCGCCGGGACGGACCGGCTGCGCGTCGGTCAGCGTGCCGGTGGTCACGATCTCGCCGGCCGCGAGCGGGGCCGAGCCCGGACGCCGGGCGATCTCCGTCACCAGAAACCGCAGCGAGGCCAGCGGCCCGCCGAGCACCTGCCTCGCGTGGCCCGCATCCCTGACCTCGCCGTCGCACAGCAGCAGCACGGGGAAGCTCGTGAGCATCCTGCCCCAGGCCGCGCGGTCGGCCGAGATGTCGTGGCGCGGGCCGAGGAGCAGCGCGCCGTGCAGCCCGAAGGCGGCCGCCGCCTCGGCGCAGGTCAGCTTCCAGCCGGGAAAGACCGACTGCACGATCTCGAAGCCATGGGCGATCCAGTCGATGCAGCCGAGCAACTCGACCTCGTCCATCTCGGGCCGCGGCGCGCGGCCGAGGTGCAGCACGATCTCCGGCTCGATCCGCGGCTCCGCCAGGCCGGCGATCTCGAACCCGGCGCCGAGATCGGCGAGGTCCTGCACCGTCGTGTCGAAGAGGAAGTTCCACATCGGCCCGGTGACGCCGTAGCGCGGCCAGATCGCGGTATTGGTGAAGCCGATCTTGCGCCCCACCGGGTGCTCGCCCCGCGCCTCGCGCAACTCGGCGATCCTGGCCACGATCGCATAAGCCGCATCCATGTCGAGATCTTCATAGCGCCGGGACGGCCGGCCGGTGCCGAGCAGGGCAAGCAGATCCTGCGCGATTCGTTCCGACACGCCCGCCCCTCCGATCGCTGTCGCCTGTCGCACCCGGCGACAGGATGCGCCCGCGGCCGGCGGGGCGCAAGCGGGCAATTCCCGCGGCGCGCGAGCACGCGGAAGCGAGAGGCCGAGGCGCCGCCTTCCTGCCGCGGATCCCGCAGATGACACATCCGCCGGTGAAACCCGACCCCCTCGGCTTCCACGCTTCCGCGCTCCGGCCGACGAACCGGCGCGAGGCAATGCCTCGCCGTCGCCGGTTCGGGGTGCCTCCGGCCGGTCAGACGTCCTGCCGGGCGATCTCGGTGATCAGCACCTCGCCGATCATAGCCTCGCCCATCACATTCTTTCCGGCCTGGAGCAGCGCCGACTTCAGATCGTCCATCTTCTGCCCGGAGGTGAAGCTGCCGTCGAAGCCGCCGGAATTGGCATGGCGGAAGAGCGCCTTGAGGAAGCTGTCGCGCAGCCGCGGCTGCACCGCCTCGACCACATGCGCGCCGTCCATATCGGTCTCGAGCGACAGCGAAACCACGACCATGGCGATCACCTTCTCGCCGGCGAAGACCGGCACGACGAAGGGCTTCTCCATCGGCACATAGGTCAGCTCCTCCTCGTGCTTCTTGACCGAGACCTTCGTGGTCTTGAAGGGATCGGCCTCCGCGGTCTGGCAGGGCTCCACCTCCCCGTGGCCGCAATCGGCACTCGCCTCGTGGGAGGGTTCGGCCTCGGGCGCGGGCCTGAGGTAGAGCCCCGCGCCGACGCCGGCGCCGAGCCCGACCAGCGCGATCAGGAGCGGGATCAGGAACTTCATGATCGGCCTCGTCAGTAGGGCATGACCCGGTCGGTGACCTGCTGGCCCCATCGCGGCTGCTGGGCATCGGTGATCTGGCCGCGCCCGCCGTAGAGGATGCGCGCCCCGGCGACCCGGTCGTATTCGATCTCGTTGTAGCGCGAGATGTCCTCGGGCCTCACGATGCCGGTCACCTGGAGGTCGCGCAGCTCGAAATTGACCCGCACCTCCTGGTCGCCCTGGATCACCAGATGGCCGTTCGGCAGCACGCGCACCACGGTCGCGGCGACCCTGAGCGTCAGCTTCTCGTTGCGCTTGACCGAGCCGTCGCCCTTGAAGTCCGATTGCGACTCGAGCTGCAGGTCGCCGTTCATGCCGTCCATGGCCGGCGGCAGGAACTTGCCCGCGCCGAAGAAGCCGCCGATCGAGGCGTCCTCGCTGCCCTGGCGCGTGCGCTTGGTGGAATTCTTCATCTCCGCCTCCTCGTCGATCTCGATGACGACGGTGAGCAGGTCGCCGACGGTGCGCGCCCGCCGGTCGCCCAGGAGCCCGGAGGGTCCGTTGTTCCAGAGCGAGGCCTGCTGGTAGGCGAAGCGCGCCGGCTCCGGCGGCGGCACCGAGAGTGCGGCGCGCTCGGCGGTCAGGATCGGCTGCGCATTGGCATCGACGGTGCCGATCGAGGTCATCGCCGGCGGCTTGCCGATCGGGCTGGTGCCGCAGGCGGCGAGCAGGACGGTGAGGCCGAGCCCCGCGAGATTTCCGGTTCGGATCATTGTCCCACCTCGATGCTGCCGTCGGCCAGGACCGACCCTGTGACGATCTGGCGCGAGGCCAGGTTCATGACGCGCACCAGCTCGCCCGCGCCGGCGCGATCGAGCGTGCGGCCCTCGGTGGTGATCGAGAGCGCGCCCTCGCTGAAATGCATGCGCACCAGCTGGTTGCGCTCGACCAGCGCCGGCGCGCCGATCTGGTTCGAAAGGATCGGCCGGCCGGGATAGAGCGTGGTGCGGGCCTCCTGCCCGACCACCGCGGCGATCTCGGCGACGGCACCCGCGGCGCTGGTCTCGCTCGGCACCACATCGGCCTCGCCGATCAGGCTCTGGGCCCGGATCGCGCGCACCGGCGTCACCGATTGCGCGAAGACCGCCCCGGCCGCCAGCATCAGCACCATCAGGCCGCAGAGAAGGCTCGCCCGCAGCATCGGCTCAACGGATCTGGGTCATGGCGGCGAGCATCTGGTCGGCCGCGGTGATGACCTTGGCATTGAGCTCGTAGCCGCGCTGGGCCTCGATCAGCCCGGTGATCTCGTGCACCGCATCGACGCTGGAGCTCTCCAGATAGCCCTGGCGGAAGGTGCCGCGGCCGTCCTCGCCCGGCTGGCCGACATTGGGCTGGCCGGAGGCCTCGGTCTCGCGGTAGAGGTTCGAGCCCAGCGCCTCGAGCCCCTTCTCGTTGCTGAAGGAGACGAGATTGAACTGGCCGAGCAGCTGCGCCTCGGTCTGGCCGTCGAAATAGGCATAGACCTCGCCGTCCGCGTTGATCGAGATCTGGCGCGCGTCCTCGGGGACGGTGATGTCGGGGACCACGGTATAGCCGTCCGAGGTCACGATCAGCCCATCGCCGTCGCGCTTGAGCGCCCCGTCGCGGGTATAGGCCGGCTCGCCGCTCGGCAGCGTGATCTCCAGATAGCCCTGGCCCTCGATCGCGAGATCGAGCGAGCCGCCGGTCTCGGTCACCGTGCCCTGCGCCACCTGCATCGACACCGCCGCGGCGCGCACGCCGAGGCCGAGCTGGACGCCCGCCGGCAGCACCGCGCCATCGGCGGAATTGATCGTGCCGGGACGCTGGACCTGCTGGTAATGCAGGTCCGAGAATTCCGCCCGCCGGGCGTTGTAGGCCGTGGTCGACATGTTGGCGAGGTTGTGGGAGATCACCTCGACCCGCATGTTCTGCGCCGCCATGCCGGTCGCCGCGATGTTCAGTGCACGCATACTCGCTACTCCTGGTCGTTCCCGAGGCCGGTCAGCCGCGCTGGCCCAGCACGCGCACCACCATCCGGATGCGCTCGTCTTCCTGATCCATCATCTTCTGGCTGTGCTCGTAGGCGCGCTGCACCTCGATCATGCGCGCCATCTCCGCCACCGCATTGACGTTCGACTGCTCGAGGAAGCCCTGCACCACGCGCCCGCCCTCGACGGGGACCGTGTCGGTATCGGCGCGGAAGAGCACGCCGGCCTCGCGGAAGAGCTTCGTCTGGTCCTCGACCGTCACCAGCCCGATCTTGCCCTGCGGCGCGCCGTCCACCGAGATCGTGCCGTCGGCGGCGATGCCGATCTCCTTGGCCTCGAAAGGGATGAGGATGGCGCTGCCGCCCTCGTCGAGCAGCGCGTGGCCGTCCATGTTGACCACCTGGCCGTCGGCGTCGCGGGTGAAGGCGCCGGCGCGGGTCAGCCGCTCGCCCTGGGGCGTCAGCACGACAAAATAGCCCTCGCCCTCGATGGCGAGATCGAGCCTGCCGCCGGTCTCCACCAGCGCGCCCTGCAATTCGTCGGTGAAGCGCGCCCGCGCATCGGTCATCGCCACGCTGCCGCCCTCGGCGGGCAGCGCCCGGACCACTTCCGCGAAGACCACGCCCTCGCGGCGGTATCCGGTGGTCGAGAGATTGGCGATGTTGTTCGCGACGGTCTGCAGTTCCCTGGCGAGGCCCGATTGCCGGGTCAGCGCCACATAGCCCGCAAGATCCATTGCACTCTCCCGCGATTCTCGCGTCACCGCGCGGACATCCGCGCTCGGAGGGCACCATGGCGGCGGTTGGTAAAGATTCGGTCAAGCCACGGACGAGCTTCGGAAAGCTCTCTTCCGGCCGAGACGGCCGGCTCATCCCGGCAGCCCTGCCGCCCGACTGACACTGCGGCCCGAAGCCCGATCCCGGGTCAGGAAAAGGCCGCGTGGCCCGCGCGGCCCGCACCACATGCCCCGGACCGAAAAGGCGAGGCGCCGCGGGCTCCTCGCGCCCCACGGGAGCGGTTGTGTCTCCCGCGATCGGGCGGCAGAGTGACGGCCTCGGATCTTCAGGGGAGGAACGATCCATGCTCGCCGCCGTGTCGAAACCGCTGGTCCGCCTCGTCGACCGCTACCTGCCCGACCCCTATATCTTCGTGCTGATCCTGACCCTGGTGGTCTTTCTCGCCGCGGTGCTGATCGAGGGCCAGAACCCGCTCGCGGTCGTCACCATGTGGGGCGACGGCTTCTGGAAGCTGCTGGAGTTTTCCATGCAGATGCTCCTGGTCCTCGTCGCGGGCTTCATGCTGGCCAATTCGCCCCTGGTGAAGCGCCTCCTCACCCGCATCGCGGCGCTCGCCACCACCCCCGGCGGCGCGATCCTGCTCGTGACCCTCGTCTCGCTGACGGCGAGCTGGATCAACTGGGGCTTCGGCCTCGTGGTCGGCGCGCTCTTCGCCAAGGAACTCGCCCGCCAGATCCGCGTCGACTACCGCCTGCTGATCGCCTCGGCCTATTCCGGCTTCCTGGTCTGGCACGGCGGGCTCGCGGGCTCGATCCCGCTCTCGGTCGCCACGCCGGGCCATCCCTTCGAGGCGATCACCGGCATCATCCCCTCCGACCAGACGATCTTCTCGGCCT
Source organism: Amaricoccus sp. (assembly GCF_036846665.1). Taxonomy (NCBI): domain Bacteria; kingdom Pseudomonadati; phylum Pseudomonadota; class Alphaproteobacteria; order Rhodobacterales; family Paracoccaceae; genus Amaricoccus; species Amaricoccus sp. The sequence goes on from NZ_DAIUBO010000001.1 coordinate 45,355, forward strand.
TCAACCTCGCCATCGTCGTGGCGCTCTTCGTCGCCGTGCCGCTGGTCAACTGGATGATGCTGCCGTCCGAGGCCGACAGCGTCTATGTCGACCCCGCGAAGCTCGCGGAGCCCGAGCCCGACGACGGCTCGCTGCACCGCCCCTCGGACCGGCTGGAGACCAGCCGCACCCTCTCCTGGCTGATCGGCGCCGCGGGGCTCCTCTGGCTCTTGGTCTATTTCTCCGGCGGCGGCGGGCTGACGCTGAACGTGGTCAACTTCCTGTTCCTGACGCTCGCCATCATCCTGCACGGCACCCCGCGCCGCCTGCTCGCCTCGCTCAACGAGGGCATCAAGGGCGGCGCCGGCATCGTGATCCAGTTTCCCTTCTACGCGGGCATCATGGCGGTGATGGTCGGCTCGGGGCTCGCCACCACCATCTCCGACTGGCTGATCTCGTTTGCCAGCGCCGAGACCCTGCCGTTCTGGACCTTCCTCTCTGCGGGAATCGTCAACTTCTTCGTCCCCTCGGGCGGCGGGCAATGGGCGGTGCAGGGGCCGGTGATCCTGCCCGCGGCCCAGGCGCTCGGCACCGACATGGCCCGCGCCGCCATGGCGGTGGCCTGGGGCGACGCCTGGACCAACATGGTTCAGCCCTTCTGGGCGCTGCCGGTGCTGGCGATCGCGGGCCTCAACGCCAAGGACATCATGGGCTTCTGCCTGATCCAGCTGGTGCTCTCGGGCATCATCATCGCGATCGGGCTGACCTATGTCTGAGGGATCCACGCAGGACTTCGGCGCAGACCGAAGTCGGTCGTTGCGCCGGACGCCGGCATCCGGGTACAACCCTGCGGCAATGTCTGCAAATATCGCAGGAAAGGGGCTCCTCTCGGCCTGCGGTCGGCTATAGTCAGCGCGGGCCGGGGGAGGCCCAGGGAAGGAGAAACCATGAAGACGACAGTGATCATCCTCGCGGCCTCGACGGCACTGGCGGCCTGCGCCGCCAACGAGCAGATCTCCGAAACCGGCCAGACCGTGGGCCAGTGGCGGATCGACGTGAACGAGAACGCGGGTCCCGGCTGCTTCGCGGTCCGCAACTTCGTCGACCCGAATTCCGAGGTGCAGATGGGCATCAACGCCACCTCGACGCCGCCGTCCGGCTATCTCTCGATCTTCGTGCAGGGCTACGAGGGTATCGCGCCCGGGCAGTCGATTCCCGCGACCTTCACCGTCGGCGACCGGGAGTTCACGGGCACCTTCACCGGTCAGGACACCGCCGGCTTCGGCGGCGCCACCGTGCCGGTGGACAACGCCGAGTTCATCTACGACCTCGGCAATTACGACGAGCTCACCATCAGCTACGGCGACGACCGGCGCGTGATCGTCCCGCTCGATGACGTCGACCCCGCCATCGCCGCCCTGCGCAGCTGCCAGGAAGGCCTCTAGGCCGGTCGCGCCGGCGCCGGCGCCGCAGCCATGCGGCGCCGGACTTTGGCGCGGCGCCTGCTCCGCGATAGCCCGAGGCAAGTCCTTGCCCAGGATCCTGTCCGGCTGACCGACACCGGCGCCCCGGGACCCCGGATCCTCTATCCGCGGGTCCCGCGAAGGGCCGAAGCCCTCACGGAAGTTGCCAGCCGGTTAACGGCGCGCGCATTCTTTTCGTAGAATCAACAGGTTACTGGACTGTGCGCGCGCGCACAACCGCGCGCGGGACCGCCGGCCGTCAGCGTCCGATCACCAGCGGGATGATCTGGTCCTGGTAGAATCGCACCAGCGTCGCGCCCGAGAAGCTCATGGTGATCCAGAAGACCGCGAGGATCGCGCCGAGCTTCGGCACGAAGGTCAGCGTCATCTCCTGCACCGAGGTCAGCGCCTGCACGAGGCCGATCGCCACGCCGACGATCAGCGCCACGGCAAGGATCGGCGCCGAGACGACCATCGCCGTCCAGAGCCCCTGGCGCAGGATGTCGAGAACCTCGGCTTCGGTCATGGCTCAGACGGGCATGCGCAGGATTTCCTGATAGGCCTCGACCACCTTGTCGCGCACCGCGACGGCGGTCTGCACCGCGAATTCCGTGGCGGCCAGCGCCTCGACCACCGCCTGGGGATCGGCGCGGCCCACGAGCCCCGCCTGCACCGTCTCCTCGCCGGCGCGCAGCGTCTCCAGGAAATCCGCGCCCGCCGCCTCGAAGGCCGCCGCCGCGGTCTTCCCGGCCTCTTCCGGCGCCACCGGCTTCGCGGCGAGCTGGGCCTGGGAATAGAGCTGGGATGCGAGTGTCGCCTTGATGTCCATTCTGGAAATCCTTTCCGTTAACGGCGCAGCAGGTCGAGCAGCGAGCTCGCCATCTGCCGCGCCTGCTCGAACATGCGCAGATTGGCCTCGTAGGAACGGTTCGCCTCGCGCGAATCCGCGATCTCGACCATCAGGTCGACGTTTGACCCCTCGAAATAGCCGTCCTCCCCGGCCATGGGGTGGTTGGGGTCGTAGACCCGCGCCAGCTCGCGCTGGTCGAGCCGGACCGGACCGGTCGCCACCGCCCGCGCCTCGCCGCTGCGCTGGAAGGTCTCCTCGAAGCTCACCGTCTTGCGCCGGTAGCCCGGCGTGTCGGCATTGGCGATGTTCTCCGCGCCGATGCGGATGCGCGCCGATTGCGCCCGCATCCCGCTCGCCGAGGCCGCCATGGTCTTCATCATCTCGTTCATCTTGCGGGCTCCTAGCGGTTCCGGCCGATCGAGGCGCGCAGGATGTCGAGCGACTTGCGATAGACCCCGAGCGCCATGTCGTGGCTCTGGCGCACCTCGGCGGCGCGCATCATCTGGTCCTCGAGGCTGACGGTATTGCCGTTCGGGCTCTCCGCGCCCAGGGCCGTCACCTCGCGCACCGCGACACCGTTCGCATCCGCCCCGAAGGCGCGATGCCCCGGCCGTGTCACCTTCGCGGCGAAGGCGGGCGCACCGCCGCGCAGGCTCTCGGAGAAATCCGCCACGTCGCGCGCCCGGTAGCCGGGCGTATCGGCATGGGCGATGTTCTCGGCCACCACCTGCTGGCGCGAGCCGGCATGCGCCGCGAGCCCGCTCGCGAGCCGAAGGATGTTGAGGTTCAGATCCATGGGCCGGGTTCTCCCGCCGTTCCGCGTCGAAACCGCGGCTTAACCCTTGTTGGTTGACAAAGCGTAAGCAGCCGGATCGGCGCGGGAGGCCCCATGCATACTGACTTCACGGCCCTGACGGCGGAATTGTCCCGCATTTCCAACCACAAGCGCATCGGCCGCGTCGCCGCGGTCGGCACCGCCTCGCTCGAGATCGCCGGGCTCACGCATCAGGCGCGAATCGGCGACCAGGTCTCGATCGCCCTTGCCGGCGGCCGGGATCTGGGCGGCGAGATCGTCGGCATCTCCGAAAGCCGAGCCCGCGCGATGACCTATGCGCCGCTCGAAGGCGCCGCCGTGGGGCGGGAGGCGAGGCTCCTCGGCGAGACCGGCGTGCACCCCGACGCCAGCTGGGTCGGGCGCATCGTCGACGCCTTCGGCCAGCCCCTCGACGGCCGGCCCCTGGCCGCGGGTGCCGCCACCGCCGCCCTGCGCCACGAGCCCCCGGCGCCCGCCACGCGCAAGGCGCTCGGGCCCCGCCTCTCCACCGGCCTCGCGGTCTTCGACACCGTCCTGCCCATCGCCCGCGGCCAGCGCATCGGCGTCTTCGCGGGCTCGGGCATCGGCAAGTCCTCGCTTCTCGCCGACCTCGCCCGCGGCATCGAGGCCGATATCGTGGTCTACGCCCTGATCGGCGAGCGCGGCCGGGAGCTGCGCGACTTCGTGGAGAACGTGCTCGGCCCCGAGGGCATGGCCCGCGCCGTGGTCATCGCCGCCACCTCCGACCAGGCGCCGCTCATCAAGCGCCGCGCCGCCTGGATGGCCATGGCCACGGCCGAGGTCTTCCGCGACCAGGGCCGCCACGTGCTCCTGCTCGTCGACAGCCTCACCCGCTTCGCCGAGGCCCATCGCGAGATCGCGCTCACCGCCGGCGAGGCGCCGTCCTTGCGCGGCTTCCCGCCTTCCACCGCCAATCTGATCGCATCCCTCTGCGAACGCGCCGGGCCCGGGCCCTTCGGCAAGGGCGACATCACCGGCATCTTCTCGGTGCTGGTCGCGGCCTCGGACATGGACGAGCCCGTCGCCGACATCACCCGCGGCGTGCTCGACGGCCATGTGGTGCTCGACCGCGCCATCGCCGAACGTGGCCGCTTCCCGGCGATCGACGTCCGCCGCAGCGTCTCGCGCAGCCTGCCAGGCATCGCCAGCGAGGCCGAGAACGCCCAGCTCGCCCGCGTCCGCCGAGTGCTGACGGCCTACGAGAACGCCGCGCTGATGATCCAGACCGGCCTCTACGTGCCCGGCAGCGACGCCGCCATCGACGAGGCCATCGAGCTCTGGCCCCGCCTCGACGCCTTCTTCACCGAACGCAGCCCCGAGGGCGTCCCCGCGAGCTTCGAGCGACTGGGCACGTTGCTCGCACGATAGCCTGCGTCATGGGAACCGGCTGCGACCGGGAACCACACTCAACAGACCCGAAATCGCCACTTCCCCGCAGCACCGAGTCCTTCGCCGTGACACATGCCGCACGACAGGAGGCCGGTCCGTCAGTGCCCGCACTCGGCCCGAAGCAGCCAAATTCCTCACCTCGCTCCGCGTCACCACAGGGTGGGACTCTGCCGCGCTGGGTGGCACTCAAGCGAATATTTTGTCTAGCGAAGCAAAGTCGAAACCTCGTCCGCTGAGATCGGCGCGGGACCAATCCACGAAGCGATACCTCTCCCGGAAACGGGCTTCAGAGGCGGCATCGGAGAAGAAGTCAACGATGGCGAGCGGCGTCTTTTTCGGGTGGGGGTCGCCTTTGCCCCAATTGTGTTTTTGATAGTTTGTCACGAGCGCGTAAAGGATTTGTCGGGCATAATCATCCTGGGTGGGCAACGAGAAGCCGATGATGGCCATGCCGGAACTGTAGTAGCCGGCGTTTCCCATGCCGTACCAGAAATCGTTCATGCGAGTTGCATAGAGTAGCTTGGTGGCGGACGGTGGAAGGATGCGCGGCGTGGCCAAGAAAAGCAGTCTCTTGGCGTAGAGTGCCTTCAGGTTCTTGGCACGGTAGACATTCCTGAGCGGATCTATATGGTGGCAGGGGCCATCGACTAGGCGCTCCAAGCCCAAGGCGGCCTCATGCGAGAATATGATATCCTCGGGGGGCGGCGCATTCTCCCTTTCGTGCAATGCAATCAGACGTTCAAATTGGGAGCGGTCGAACCAGTCGATGGAGCCGTGAACCTTGAGGACTACAACTTCATCCCGGCTATTGTCGACAGTACCACGAAGTTCATGAACGCTCGCTAATCGGGTTGAGAATAGTCGATAGGGTTTGCCTATGGTATCCAGCGCTCGCTCAAGCAACGTGTCATAGTTGAAAGTGATGACAGTGTCGTTCAAATCAAGACGCTTGGCAAATTCTATATAAAGTCCAGGCAATGCGTTGAGCTCGTTCAAGTGGCGGGCCAAAATAGTGCCGATCAAGAACTTGGTGACGATTGTGCCTTCGTTGCCGTCTTCGCTCCAGGTATCGCTGCCACGCAGTCCCAGGTGGTGCTCCACATCAAGGAAGCCCATGAAGTCTTCGAAATCCACTGTGTCTGGCGTCGGTGCGTTGCCGTCGATCTCCCGGCGGAACTCGATGTAGCGATGCAGGTCTTCGTTGAATTTGTAGGCCCTGAGGTCCCGTGAAAAGGACGCGGCGGTCTCGCGGATCTCCTCCCAAAGGTCTGCCGCGAGCGGGAATCCTGCGGGTCGCGAGAAGCCGGCCCCAAGGATGATCAATCGATACCTGTTCGACATGAGTGCGTCCCCGGCAAAACCCCGTGTCGGATCAACTTGCGTCAGATCTCGCTCGAACTCAAACCGTCGCCGCCAAGGGTGACTCAAGACTCCCATAGAGGTTGCGCCGGCGACCCGCGCCTGGCGCATGGAGGCCGAAGCAGTCTATTCTGCGAGATACGGTAGGAATGGCGACCAGCCAAAGAGGCGCGGTCGCAGGTGATTGCAGATAGGACTATTCGCGGTGTCCGTTGCGTTCTCCATGCTCGCCGCCGGAGCTCCCGTGATCCGGTCGCAGGCGCCCATGGATGACCGTCCCGTCTTGGCCCGCCGGCGCCTCGCCAGACACGAAGCCGCAGCGTCGTTAACACTTTATCCTTTTGAAATCAGCGGTTTGCGATCTGTCCCCATGGGGACAGTCTCTCGGGCGGCCCTTTTCCGCCCCCAGGGCCGCGCTTCAGCCCAGCCCTTCCGCGGCGAAGAGCGCCCGCAGGTCGGCCTCGGGCCGGGCGCCGATATGGCCGATGACCTCGCCGGCGGCGAGGCAGCCCATCCGGGCGCAGGTCAGCCAGTCCCGGCCGCCGGTCAGCCCGTGCAGGAAGCCCGCGGCGAAGAGATCGCCCGCGCCGGTGGCGTCCACCACCCGCACCGCGGTCGCCGGGGCATGGACCCGCTCGCCCCCGGCCAGCACATGCGCCCCCCGCTCCCCGACGGTGCAGGCCGTCACCGGCACCTCCGCCTCCGCCCGGCTCATCGCGACTGCCAGATCTTGCGTGAGATAGAGCGAGCACAATTCATGCTCGTTGGCCACCAAGAGGTCCACGTCCGCCCGGATCATCGCCAGGAACGCGTCCCGGTGCCGCTCCACGCAGAAGGGGTCGGAGAGCGTGATCGCCACCCTGCCGCCGTTCGACTTGGTGGCGCGGATCGCCTTGGCGAAGGCCGCCTGGCTGTCGGGGCCGTCGAAGCGGTAGCCCTCGAGGAAGATCCATTCCGCCCCCGCCATCGCCGCCGCGTCGATATCCTCCGGCGCGAGGAATTCCGAGACCCCGAGATAGGTGTTCATCGACCGCTCGCCGTCCGGGGTCACCAGCACCATGCAGCGCCCGGTCTCGGCCGCGTGGTCGCGCGGCGCGAGCGGCGTGGCATAGCCCGCCCCCTGCGCCCGCAGGTCATGGGCGAAGATCGCGCCGAGCTGGTCGTCCTTGACCTTGCCCACATAGGCCGTGCGCGCCCCGAGCGCCGCGAGCCCGGCGATGGTATTGGCCGCCGAGCCGCCCGAGACCTCGCGCGCCGGTCCCATGCGGGAATAGAGCTCGACCGCGCGCGCGGTGTCGATCAGCTGCATGATGCCCTTCTCGACGCCGTTCTCGGCGAGGAAACGCTCCTCGATCGAGGCGATGACATCCACGATGGCATTGCCGATGCCGATGACCTGGACGGGCTTGTTCAAATCGTCTTCTCCTCGAAGTCACAGAGGTCGCGGATCAGGCAGGCCGCGCAGGCGGGCTTGCGCGCCTTGCAGACATAGCGGCCGTGCAGGATCAGCCAGTGATGCGCATGCAGCTGGTAGGGCGCCGGCACCTGGTCCTCGAGCGCGCGCTCCACCGCCGCCACGTCCCGCCCCCTGGCGATGCCGGTGCGGTTGGCCACGCGGAAGATATGCGTGTCGACCGCCTGGGCGGGAATGCGCCACCAGGTGTTCAGGACCACGTTCGCGGTCTTGCGCCCGACGCCCGGCAGGCTCTGGAGCGCCGCGCGCGAGGAGGGAACCTCGCCGCCGAAATCCTCGACGAGGATCTGCGACAGGCGCATCACGTAGCGCGCCTTGTTGCGATAGAGCCCGATCGTGCGGATATGCCCGATCAGCCCCTCCTCGCCGAGCGCGAGCATCTTCTCGGGCGTGTCGGCAAGCTTGAAGAGCGCCTCGGTCGCCCGGTTCACCCCCTTGTCGGTCGCCTGCGCCGAGAGCGCCACCGCCACCAGCAGGGTATAGGCGTTCACATGCTCGAGCTCGCCCCGCGGCTCGGGTTCGCTCATCTGGAACCGCCGGAAGACCTCGCAAATCGTCGGGTAGTCGAGCTGTGCCGGCATGGCTCCCCTTGGCACGGGTTCCGGGGATGCGCAAGGCACCGCTCCGGCAGCCATTGCGCAGGATCCGGGTGGCCCGGCCGGGGCATTCGTCTATCTTCACGCCAAAGGAGTACCGACCGATGTCCCAGATAGAGGATGCCCGCTCCGATCCCTACCACTACGGCGTGATCGGCCGGGCCATCGAGACCATCGCCGCGCGCCGCGAGGAGACCCTCTCCCTCGAGGAGGTGGCCGCCGGCGTGGGCCTCAGCCCGGCGCATTTCCAGCGCGTCTTCTCGCAATGGGTCGGGGTCAGCCCCAAGCGCTACCAGCAGTATCTCGCGCTCGACCATGCCCGGCGGCTGCTCGCCGACCGCCACAGCGTGCTCGAGGCGGCACATTCCACCGGCCTCTCGGGCGCGAGCCGGCTGCACGACCTCTTCCTGCGCTGGGAAGCGATGAGCCCCGGCGAATACGCCCGCGCCGGCGCCGGGCTGGCGATCGCCTGGGGCTGGTTCGACACGCCCTTCGGCGAGGCGCTGGCGATGGGCACGGGCCGGGGCCTCTGCGGCCTCGCCTTCGCTGCGGAAACCGGCCGCGAGGCGGCCATGGCCGACATGCGCTCGCGCTGGCCCGAAGCCGCCTTCGCGGAGGATCCCGAGGCGATCCGTCCCTGGGTCGAGGCCGCCTTCGGCACGGGCGGCGAGGCGCGGCTGCAGCTCATCGGCGCGCCTTTCCAAATCAAGGTCTGGGAGGCGCTGCTGACGGTTCCCACCGGCCATGTCACCACCTATTCCGACATCGCCGCGGCCATCGGCCGGCCGCGCGCGGTCCGGGCGGTGGGCACGGCGGTCGGCCGCAACCCGATCAGCTGGCTCATCCCCTGCCACCGCGCGCTGCAGAAGGCCGGTGGGCTCGGCGGCTATCACTGGGGCCTGGGCGTGAAGCGCGCCATGCTCGCCTGGGAGGCGGCCCGGCTGGACAGCGCGGCCTGAAACGGGCCTGCGGCGGGCCAATCGATCGGCCAAAGGACACTCGAAGCGGCAAGAGCGAGGCACTACCTCGCGCCGGTTCGTCGGCCGGAGCGCGTGAGCGCGGAGGTCGAGGGATGCGGTGTTTCACCATCGCTGGGTAATCCGCGCGCGCCTGACTGGGCGGGCGCACTTGTCGCGCCTGCCGAGGAGCCGGCAGGCGCGCGCGGATTTGTCCCTGCCAAATCCGCGGGGAAAGCGACGCCGGTCCAAAACAATCACAGGGAGACCGTATGGAACGGTCTCCGCGAGCCCGCAGCCTAGACGGCGCGCAGCTTGCTCGCCGGCTCCTGGACCTCGGTGACGCTCCGCAGATAGGCGAGGAACTCGTCGCGGAGATCGTCGCGCGCCAGGCCGAAGGCCACCGTCGCCTGGAGGAAGCCCGACTTGGAGCCGCAATCGAAGCGGCGGCCGCGGAAGCGGAATGCATTGACATTGCCGCGCGCGGCGATCTCGGCCGAGATGGCGTCGGTCAGCTGGATCTCGCCGCCCGCGCCCACCCGCATGTCCTCGAGATTGTCGAGCACGTTCGGCGACAGGATGTATCGCCCGATCACCGCCATGTTGGACGGAGCCTCCTCCGGCCGCGGCTTCTCCACCATCGCGCGAACCGGCATGGTCGCGCCGATCGAGGTCGAGCCCACGTCGAGGATCCCGTAGGAGGCGACGCTCTGCGCCGGCACCTCCATGGTCGCGACCATGTTGCCCCCGACCTCGGCATAGGCCTCCACCATCTGCTGGAGGCAGGGCTTCTCGGCATCGATCACGTCGTCGGGCAGGATCACCGCGAAGGGCTCGTCGCCGATCAGCCGGCGCGCGCACCAGACCGCATGGCCGAGCCCGCGGCGTTCCTGCTGCCGGACATAGGCGACGGCGCCGCTATCCATGTCGGTCTGCCTGAGCAGATCGAGAAGATGGCCCTTGTTGCCCTCGTGAAGGCTGGTCTCGAGCTCGGGCGCGCTGTCGAAATAATCCTCCAGTGCGCTCTTGCCGCGCGAGGTCACGAAGATGAACTCCCGGATTCCCGCCGCCCGCGCCTCGTCGATCGCATATTGGATCAGCGGACGGTCGACGAGCGGGAGTATTTCCTTGGGAACGGATTTCGTCGCCGGCAGGAATCGCGTGCCGAAACCTGCGACAGGAAATACCGCTTTTGTCACCCGGTACGTCATGAAACCCCCATCAACGCCGAAAACACCTGCGACTCCGCCCGGATTGCGCGCAGCACGCCTCCGGTATCACAGATGGCGGGCCTGCGGGCAAAAGAATTCATCACTGCGTAAACGGAGTGGCATCTCACCGCCGGTTCAGTCACGTCCGAGCTCCCCCAGGATCGCTTCGATCTTCTCAACGTCCGAAGGGTTGTTCAGTTCCCAGAAAGCCTGGCCGCGGGCCTGGACCTCGACGCAATGCACCGGAATGCCGTTCTCCATGAATCGCAATTGTTCCAGCCCCTCCCAGGTCTCCAGCGGACCCGGATCCCAGGAGGGATAGGCCAGCAGGGCCGCCGGCCGATAGGCATAGACCCCGACATGGTGAAAGACCGGGATCGTCTCCGCCGCGCCGAGCGGCCGCCCGGTATAGGGCAGGACCTCCTTGGAGAAATAGAGCGCGCGCCCGGCGCGGTCGAAGACCGCGGTCGTCGCCCCGACCCGCCCGTGCCGGCGGTCCTCGAGAAAGCCCGCGAGCGCGCCGGCGTCGCAGCGCAGCACCGGCGTCGCCACCTGACGCGTGGCATCGGCCTGCATCGCGGCGATCAGGGCCGAGACGAACCAGGGCGGCGTCAGCGGCGCGTCCCCTTGCAGATTGACCACGATCTCATGGGCGCCGCCGAGCTGCGCCGCCACGACCGCGCAGCGCTCGGTGCCGTTCCGGCAGCTGTCCGGCGTCATGGCGACCTCGGCGCCGAAGCCATGCGCGGCATCGGCGATGCGCATGTCGTCGGTGGCGACCACGACCCGGTCCACGCCTTCGACGGAGATCGCGGCGTCCCAGCTGCGCCGGATCAGGCTCCGCGCCGCGCCGCCGGCGCCGCGCAGATCCACGAGCGGCTTGCCGGGAAAGCGGGTGGAGGCATATCGCGCCGGGATGACCAGAAGCACGGACATGGCTCGTCAGGCCCGCAACAGGGTGAGCCCGGGCGCAAAGGCGATGAATTGCGGGTTCTCGAACCCCTCCTTGCCATAGGTCAAGGGCGCGTGACCGTCGAAGCGCACCACCCTTCCCCCGGCGCCTGACAGCACCGCATGGCCGGCGGCGGTGTCCCATTCCATGGTGCGGCCGAGCCGGGGATAGAGATCGGCCTCGCCGGCGGCGACGAGGCAGAACTTGAGCGACGATCCGGCCGACCGGAAATCCGCCACCCGGTAGAGCGCGATGTAATCGTCGGTGGCCTGGTCCCGGTGCGACTTCGAGGCGACGACGACCAATGCCTCGGGGTCGGGCTCGGACACATGCAGCGGCGTCACGGCGCCGATCCGCCCGGCGTCATGGGGCCCGGCCTCCTCCACCGCCTGTCCCTGCGCATCGGTGTAGAAGAGCCGCGCCTTCGCCGGCGCATAGACGACGCCCCGCGTGGCGACGCCATGCTCGATCAGCGCGATATTGACGGTGAAATCGCCCCGCCGCTGCACGAATTCCTTGGTGCCGTCGAGCGGGTCGACCAGGATGAAGACATCCGCGGCGATGCCGTGGCTCGCCTGCTGCTCCTCGGTCACCACCGGGATCTCGGGGAATGCAGCCGCGAGGCCCTCGCAGATCACCCGGTCGGCGCGGAGATCCGCCTCCGTGACCGGCGAGGCATCCGCCTTGGCGGCGACATCGAAATCCGGCCGTCCGTAGACCTCCATGATCTCGCGGCCGGCATCCAGCGCCAGCTTCCGGAAGGTGGCGGCGAGTCTGGCGTGATCCATGGCGGGCTTTCGATTGCTTTCGGGGCGCGTTTCTATGGACCTGCCTCCGGCATCTTGTAAACATCCCCTTCGTATCGAGGCGCCGAAAGACGGGAAGATCGCGAGGATGAACCGCCCGCTGCCGCAGGGGGAACTGACCCTGCAGACCATCGCCATGCCCGCCGACACCAATGCCAACGGCGACATCTTCGGCGGCTGGATCATGTCCCAGATGGACCTGGGAAGCTCGGTACTGGCCCGCGGCCGCGCCCGCGGAAGGGTAGCGACCGTCGCGGTCGAGGGCATGACCTTCCACCGGCCGGTCCATGTGGGCGACGTGGTGTCGATCCATGCGCAGATGCTGCGCGAAGGCACGACCTCGATGGCGATCGGCGTCGAGGTCTGGGTCCACCGGCAGCCCAGCGGCGAGCACCGGAAGGTGACCGAGGCCCGTTTCGTCTTCGTGGCCGTCGACGACCGTGGGGCGAAGCGTCCGCTGCCGTGAAAGGGCCGGGGCGGGGGCTTGTCCGGGTCCAACGATTTCAGCCCGATCGGCGCGCGGGCGCCTCGCGGCGAACAACCATCCGGAAATGCTGAAAAAACGCTGGCTGGAAGGCGGCTGGAAACCGGCTGGAAACCGGCTTGCCACCTCCTTGCGAGCGGTCAACGCGAGGTGATCGACCGGAGGCCGCAACAGGTCCGCCTGAAACGCACGTTTCTCCGATTGGCAACATCTCGTTCCGGTGCCATTGCTCACCCCGGACGACGCCGGCACCCGGGGCGGAATCGACGGAAAAGCGAAAGGACGCTCACCGATGACCACGAGACGCGAGTTCCTCGGATCCGTTCCCGCAATGGGCGCAGCCTTCGCGATCGCCGGCGACACGCTGATCGAAGGCGGCGGCGCGGTCCGCGCCCAGCAAGCGCCGCTCGCCGGGCACTTCCACCCGAAGGGCAAGGCGCCTTCGGACCACACGCGGGCGGTACTCGAGGCGGCGAAGTCGCAACTGCCGTTCGCCGACACGCGCGACTTCGAGGAGCAGGCGAAGGGCCTGATCGCGCCGATGACCGAGATGGTGATCCCGGCCGACGCCGGCCACGTCGCCTGGGACATGGCGAGCTTCCAGTTCCTCGACCAGCAGGCCGAGTTCGACTCGATCCACCCCTCGCTGCACCGCATCTCGAAGCTCAACAACAACTACGGCCTCTACGAGGTGATCCCGGGCATCTACCAGGTGCGCGGCTTCGACCTCTCCGACCTGACGTTCATCCGGGGCAAGACCGGCTGGATCGTCTTCGACCCGCTGGTGTCGAGCGAGACGGCGCGCGCCGCCTGGAAGCTGTTCCAGGCCCACAGGGGCGAGGGGCTGCCGGTTTCGGCGGTGATCTACTCCCACACCCACGGCGACCACTGGGGCGGCGTGCGCGGCATCCTCGACGAGGCCGACGTCCGGTCGGGAAAGGTCGAGGTGATCGCGCCGGTCGACTTCCTCGGCTTCACGGTCTCCGAGAACGTCTACGCCGGCAACGCGATGAACCGCCGGCTCTTCTACCAGTACGGCCTGCTGCTGCCCGCCGCACCGCACGGCTACGTCGGCCAGGGTCTCGGCACGCGGGTCTCCGCCGGGGCGACCGGCCTGATCGCGCCGACCCGGCTCGTCCGCGAGCCGATCGAGGAGTTCGAGGTCGACGGCCTGCGCATGGTCTTCCACAACACGCCGAACACCGAGGCGCCGCGGGAGATGAACACCTGGATCCCCGAGATGAAGGCGCTGTGGATGGCGGAGAACGTCACCGCGACGCTCCACAACATCTACACGCTGCGCGGCGCCCAGGTGCGCGACCCGCTCGCCTGGTCGAAATACATCGCCGACGCGCTCTACCGCTTCGGGCTCGAGGCCGAGGTGATGTTCGCCTCGCACCACTGGCCGCGCTGGGGCAACGACCGCATCCAGGAGGTGCTGCGGGCGCAGCGCGACCTCTACGCCAACATGAACAACCAGGTGCTGCACCTCGCCAACCAGGGCGTGACGATCAACCAGGTGCACAACGTCTACGAGGTGCCCGCGGGCCTGCAGCAGCAATGGCACTGCCGCGGCTACCACGGCTCGCCCGAGCACAACGCCCGCGGCGTGATCCAGCGCTATCTCGGCTTCTGGGACTGCAACCCGGCGACGCTGATCCCGCTGTCGCCGGAGGAATCCGCGCCGCTCTACGTCGAGATGATGGGCGGACCGGACCGCATCCTCGCCCGCGGCCGCGAGCTCCACGACGCCGGCGACTACCTGCTCGCCTCCGAGATCGTCAACAAGCTGGTGCAGGCCGAGCCCGACAACGCCGAGGCCAAGGACCTGCTCGCCGACATCTTCGAGCAGATCGGCTACCAGCAGGAGAACCCGGGCCTCCGCAACAGCTTCCTCGCCGGCGCCTACGAGCTGCGCACCGGCATCCCGGAGGGCGAGACCGCGGATTCGTCGAGCCCCGACGTGATCCGGGCGATGTCGACCGAGCTGTTCCTGAACTTCCTCGGCATCCGCATGGACAGCCGCAAGGCCGAGGGCCTGCGCTTCACCATCAATCTCGTGACGCCGGACACCGGCGAGACCTTCCTCATCGAGATGGAGAACGCCACGCTCACCAACATCGCCGGCTTCCAGGCCGCCCAACCCGACCTGACTCTCACCATCGACCGCACCGACCTTGAGCAGACGATGATGGGCGCGAAGACCCTCGACGCCCAGATCGCCGACGGCACCGCCAGGATCGAGGGCGACCCGAGCGTCCTCGGCAAGCTCGCCGCAACCATGGTCGACTTCGACCCCCGCTTCGAGATCATGCCGGGAACCAAGGCCCAGCCGGCCATTGTCGCGCGCGCCAATCCCTACGAGGCCGTTCCGGAAAGGATCATCGCGGAATAGGCTGCCGCGCCGCAGCCGCAGCGGTTCAGTCCACCACCCGCAGCGTGAGGTTGATCCGCCCGCCCTCGGCCAGCAGCGACGAGCTGCCAAAGCGGATGCGGTCCACGCCGTGGTAGGCGCGGCGGGCCGGCCCTCCCATCACCACCACGTCGCCGCTCTCGAGCGTGGTCGAGGTCGTGGGATCGGCGCGCGCGGGGCCGCCCATGCGGAAGACCGCCGCATCGCCGAGGCTGATCGAGAGCACCGGCCAGGTGAAATCCGCCTCGTCGTTGTCCCGATGCAGTCCCATGCGCGCCCTGGCACCGTAGAAGTTGACGAGACAGCAATCGGGCGCACGGTCGCGCGAGACCAGATCCCGCCAGACGGCCATCACCGAGTCCGGGATCGGCGGCCAGGACAGACCCGAAGGGTGCCGCTCGGCATAGCGGTAGCCGCCGCGGTCGCTCACCCAGCCGTAGCGGCCGGCCGAGGTCATGCGCACGCTCATCGGCTTGCCCCAGGGCGTCACGGGCGCGAAGAGCGGCGCGGCGCGGGCCACGTCGCGCAGTTCCTCCACCATGCGGAGCTGGGCCGGCCGGTCCAGCCGGGCCTTGTGAATCTCAAAGCCGCCGATCTCGAAC
>NZ_DAIUBO010000002.1:0-51431 GCF_036846665.1 Amaricoccus sp.
GGCGCCCGCCCCGGGGCGGCGGGGGCCGGGCGCCGGCGGGCCCCTGGCTGTTCCCTCCGGGGCCCGGGAGCCCGCCCGGGCCACGGGGCCCCGCCCCGCCCGCTGAGCCGCCCGGATGCCCGCGGACGTCATCATCATCGGCGGGGGCATCGTCGGCCTCGCCTCGGCCGAGCGGCTCCAGGCGGCCGGGCGGCGCGTCACCCTGATCGAGCGCGCCGGCATCGCCCGGGGCGCCAGCTTCGGCAATGCCGGCGCCTTCGCCTTCTCCGACATCCTGCCGCTGGCGGCGGCGGTGCGGCTGAGCCGGCTGCCCCGCTGGCTGATCGACCCGCTCGGCCCGCTCGCCATCCCGCCGGCCTATCTGCCGAGGATCCTGCCCTGGCTCCTGCGCTTCTGGCGCGCCGGCCGGTCGGACCGGATCGCCCGGAGCACCATGGCCCAGACCGCGCTGATGCGCCTCGCCGAGAGCGAGATGGCCGCCCTGACCGCCGCCGCCGGCCTCGCCGGCATGGTGCGGAAGGAAGGCAGCCTCGAGCTCTACGAGAGCGAAGGCGAGCTCGCCGCGAGCGCAGCCGGCTGGCAGGCCCGCAGCGCCGCCGGGATCGCCTTCGAGCATGTCCGCGGCGAGCGCCTCGCCGCGCTGCAGCCGGGCCTCTCGCCGCGCTTCCCCGTCGGCACCTTCGTCCCGGAATGGCAGACCGTGGACGACCCCTTCACCTTCGCGACCCGCCTCGCCGATCACGTCATCGCCGCGGGCGCGGAGCTCGTCGAAGCCGAGGCCACGGCGCTCCGTCCCGAGGGCGAGACCGTCGCCGTCACGCTGGCGGACGGATGCGTGCTCGCCGCCCGCGCCGCCGTGGTCGCCGCCGGCGCCTTCTCCCGCCGCCTGACCGATCCGCTCGGCGACCGCATCCCGCTCGAGACCGAGCGCGGCTACAACACCACCCTGCCCCCCGGCGCCTTCGCGCTGCGTCGCCAGCTCGTCTTCGGGGGCCACGGCTTCGTGGTGACGCCGCTTTCCACCGGCATCCGCATCGGCGGCGCGGTCGAACTCGGCGGCCTCGACCTGCCGCCGGACTACCGGCGTTCGGAGGCGATGCTGACGAAGGCCGCGGCCTTTCTCCCCGGCCTGCGCAGGGAGGGCGGCACGCAATGGATGGGCTTCCGCCCCTCGCTCCCCGACAGTCTCCCCGTCATCGGCGCGAGCCGCGCCGGGCCGCGGATCGTCTATGCCTTCGGCCACGGCCATCTCGGCCTGACGCAATCGGCCGCCACCGGCCGGCTCGTCGCCGACCTGCTCTGCGGGCGCGCGCCCGCCATCGACATCGCCCCCTTCAGCCCGCAAAGGTTCTGACGCAATGGCCCGCCACACCTTCTTCTGCATCGACGGCCATACCTGCGGCAACCCGGTCCGCCTCGTCGCCGGCGGCGGGCCGGCGCTGACCGGCGCCACCATGCTGGAGAAGCGCGCGCATTTCCTCGCCGAATACGACTGGATCCGCACCGGCCTGATGTTCGAGCCGCGCGGCCACGACGTCATGTCGGGCTCGATCCTCTATCCGCCCTCGGACCCGGCGAACGACGCGGCCATCCTCTTCATCGAGACCTCCGGCTGCCTCGCCATGTGCGGCCACGGCACCATCGGCACCGTGACCATGGCGATCGAGCAGGGTCTCGTGCGTGCGAAGACCCCGGGCATCCTGCGCCTCGAGGCGCCCGCGGGCCTCGTCATCGCCGAATTCCGGCAGGAGGGCGAGCATGTGGAGGAGGTGCGCATCACCAACGTGCCCTCCTTCCTGCATTCCGCCGGGCTCGAGGTCGATTGCCCCGATCTCGGCCGCCTGACCGTGGACGTCGCCTATGGCGGCAATTTCTACGCCATCGTCGATCCGCAGGCAAATTTCCGCGACATGGCCGATCATAGCGCCGCCGACTTCATCCGCTGGAGCCCGGTGCTGCGCCGGCGGCTCAACGAGGCCCATGACTTCGTGCATCCCGAGCATCCCGGCATCCGCGGGCTCAGCCACCTGATGTGGACCGGCGCCCCGACGGTCCCCGGCGCCACCGCCCGCAACGCCGTCTTCTACGGCGACAAGGCCATCGACCGCTCGCCCTGCGGCACCGGCACCTCCGCCCGCATGGCGCAATGGACCGCCCGCGGCAAGCTGAAGCCCGGCGACGCCTTCGCCCATGAAAGCATCATCGGCTCGGTCTTCCAGGGCCGTGTCGAGCGCGCCACCCGCATCGGCGACCGCGAGGCCATCGTGCCCTCCATCGGCGGCTGGGCGCGGCAGACCGGCTTCAACACGATCTTCATCGACGACCGCGACCCGTTCCGGCACGGATTCCAGGTGGTCTAGGTGCGGAGCGATCCGGTGAAGGTTGCGCAGACGAAAAGGCACGAGTTCATGAACGGGAGGTTTTCGCCGCTTTGCCCGTGCCTCGGCACGGGCAGTCGCCAGCCCCCCGTCACACCGGCAGGGAGATCGCATCTGGAGTTCCTTCCTCCTTCCTCGACCGTCCCGCTCCAGGACGAGGGCAGCGCCCGACCCGGGCGGAAGCGAAGCACCTGCCCCGCCCCCAAGGCGGGCGCTGCCCGGCGGTGCCCGCCGGCCGGGGTGGTGACGCTAGGCACGCCCAAAGCTCGGGCAGACGGAGTTTCGCCACAAGAGAGCATGCCAGTGTCATGCGGCATGAAGATTGCGTTAACGCCGGCTGAAATACCGCCTCTTTTCAGCAACTTGGCCGTTTGTGCGCGCGCGCTCACTTCGGATCCGCAATGGCGAGGCCGCCCGTGAGGATCACCGCCATCAAGGCCTGGCAGGTCGACCTGCCCCTCGTCGAGGGCCGCTACAGCTGGTCGAACGGCAATTTCGTCGAGGTCTTCGACAGCACCATCGTCGCGGTCGAGACCGACGCGGGCATCACCGGCCATGCCGAATGCTGCCCGCTCGGATCCGCCTATCTGCCGTCCTATGCGGCCGGCGTGCGCGCGGGCCTCGCCGAGATCGCCCCGAAGCTGATCGGCCGCGACCCGACCGATCTCAACGGCCTCAACCGCGCCATGGACGCGGCCCTGCGCGGGCATCCCTACGTCAAGGCGCCCGTCGACATCGCCTGCTGGGACATTCTCGGCAAGCTGACCGGCCTGCCGCTCCACACCCTGCTCGGCGGCGCCGCGCAGGAGCGCATCACCCTCTACCGCGCCATCTCGCAGCAATCCCCCGAGGCGATGGCCGCGAAGATCGCCGGCTACCGCGCCGAGGGCTACACCCGCTTCCAGCTCAAGGTCGGCGGCAACGCCGAGGAGGACATCGCCCGCATCCGCGCCGCCCGAGACATCCTCGCCCCCTCGGACGTGCTCGTGGCCGACGCCAACACCGGCTGGACCCGCGCCGAGGCCGCGCGCGTGGTCGCCGCCGTCGCCGATCTCGACGTCTATATCGAGCAACCCTGCCCCAGCTATGCGGAATGCCTCTCGATCCGCCGCCGGACCGCCCTTCCCTTCGTGCTCGACGAGGTGGTGGACGACGCGGCCATGCTGGTCCGCGGCCTCGCCGACGACGCGATGGACGTGATCAACCTCAAGATCTCCAAGGTCGGCGGGCTCACCAAGGCGCGCCTGATGCGCGACCTCTGCGTCGCCGCGGGCATCCCCATGACCATCGAGGACACCTGGGGCGGCGACATCGCCACCGCCGCCATCGCCCATCTCGCCCGCTCCACCCCGGCCGAATTCTGCTTCACCGCCACCGATTTCAACAGCTACGTCACCCGTCCCCTCGCCGAAGGCGCGCCCCGCCGCCGCGACGGCTTCATGACCACCAGCGAGGCGCCGGGCCTCGGCATCGCGCCGCTCGTCGAGGGCTTCGGCGCCCCGGCGCTGGAGATCGCCTGATGCGCAGCAGCCGCGCCGTCCAGATCGTCGCCTGCCACGCCGAGGGCGAGGTCGGCGACGTCATTGTCGGCGGCGTCGCCCCGCCCCCCGGCGACACGATCTGGGAGCAGTCCCGCTTCATCGCCCGCGACGGCGCCCTGCGCCGCTTCGTGCTGAACGAGCCCCGCGGCGGCGTCTTCCGCCACGTCAACCTGCTGGTTCCGCCGAAGGACCCGGCCGCGGACATGGGCTTCATCATCATGGAGCCCGAAGACACGCCGCCGATGTCCGGCTCGAACTCGATCTGCGTCGCCACCGTGCTGCTCGACACCGGCATCCTGCCGATGACCGAGCCCGAGACCCGCCTCGTGCTGGAGGCGCCGGGCGGGCTGATCGAGGTCACGGCGCGCTGCCGGGGCGGCAAGGCCGAGCGCATCACCGTGCGCAACCACCCGAGCTTCGCCGACCGGCTGGGCGCGGTGCTCGAGGTTCCGGGGCTCGGCACGCTCTCGGTCGATACCGCCTATGGCGGCGACAGCTTCGTGATCGCCGACGCCGCCGCGCTCGGCTTCGCCGTCACGCCCGACGAGGCCGCCGACATCGCCGCGACCGGGATCCGCATCACCCGCGCGGCCAACGAACAGCTCGGCTTCGCGCATCCGACCAATCCGGACTGGGCGCATTTCTCCTTCTGCCAGATCGCCGCGCCCGTGGTCCTGAAAGACGGCGTGCTGACCGGCAGCAGCGCAGTGGTGATCCAGCCCGGCAAGATCGACCGCTCGCCGACCGGCACCGGCTGCTGCGCGCGCATGGCGGTGCTGCGGGCCCGCGGAGAGATGGCGGCCGGGGACCGGTTCATCGGCCGCTCGATCATCGGCTCGGAATTCTCCTGCCGCATCGAGGCCGATACCATGCTCGCCGACCGTCCCGCGATCATCCCCTCGATCTCGGGCCGCGCCTGGATCACCGGAACGCGACAGGAGATGGTCGACCCCGACGACCCCTGGCCCGAAGGCTACCGGCTCTCGGACACCTGGCCGCAGCCGGTCAGGTGAATCACGCCGTCACGGCTCCGGCGGCAGCACCCCGCGCGCCTGCAGCAGGCGAAGCACCGCCAGGATCGTCCCGGTGCTGACGTCGATCGAGCCGCTGAGGGCGATGCCGAGACCGCCCGCGCCGATTTCGGTCGGCACGCCGCTGTCATAGACCGGGTCGAGCATGGCAAGCTCGGGAGGCATCTCGGGGCAGATCGGGCTGTCCTCGAGCAGCAGGCCCACCGCCTCGATCAGGAGGCCGCGCACCGCCTGCCGCCGGCCGTTGCCCGCGTCCACCTCCGGCAGCGCGCCGGGCGCCGCCTGCACCACGTCGTAGAGACGGAAGACCACGCAGGGCCCATCCAGTTCCGCCGAAAGTTCGGCCCGGACCTCGACCTCGTTCTCGGACCTCGGCGCGCCCCTCTCCCAGGCGGTGGGGCCGGTCCGCTCGCAGGTGTAGGCTTCGACGTCCAGCCGTGCCGTCGCGATCACCCGCGTCTCCCGGGCCTCGGCCTCGACCCGCTGGAGCGCGACCCGCGAGCCGCAGGTGTCCACCAGGGTCAGGCCCGCGAGAAGCTCCGGCAGCTGGCGCTGGAGGTCGGTCAGGTCGAGGGTGGCCGCCACCCCGATCCGGGTCGGCGCCACCGCTCTGAGGCCGAGGTCGAGCCTGTAGCCGATCTCGCGCGCGTCCAAGGTCAGGGTCTCCGCGATGCTCAGATTCGCTTGCTGCGCCCCGGCCGCCGGGGCCAGGGCGAGCATTCCGGCAGCGATCAGGCCCGCGCCTCTCACCGGACACCTCCCAGGATTCCCCGGGACCGGGCCAGATCCACCAGCCTGACGAGACTGCCCGCGCTCGCATCGACCGAGCCGCTCAGCGCGGCCCCCATGCCGCCATCGCCGATCTCGCGCGGGCCGCCATCGGTGTATCGGGGGTCGAGCCAGGCGACGTCCTCGGGCAGGTCCGGGCAGATCGGGCGGCTCGCGAGCGCCTCGCCCGCCCGGTCCAGGATCGCCTCCCTTGCGCGCCCGGTCACGCCGAAGAGGTCGGCCAGGCGGCCGATCAAACCCTTCGGCGCGAGCTCCAGTTCCTCGAGGCGGAAGACGATGCAATCCTGCTCGACACCGGCGGTCGCGACGGCGATCACGTCGATGGTCTGGCTCAGGAGCCGCATGCCCCGCCGCTCCTGTTCAGTGCCGCGGCCCGGGCAGCGATAGAGGTGGGCGACCGCCCTGCCCCGGCCGCGCACCTGCGTGCCGACCGCCTCCACCCGATCGAGATCGAGGTCGAGCCCCAGGCCGCAGCTCTCCACCACCGTGCCCGCGACGATCTCCGGCAGCGCCTGCTGGAGCGGGCGCAGGTCGACGAAGGCCTCGACCGCGAGCCGCGTCGCCGACTGGGGGCTCAGTCCGAGATAGAGGGTGAGCGGCAGCTCCCTCCCGCCGACCGGGAGCGGCTCGGCGAGCTTGAACCTCACCTCCCCGGCATAATGGTTCGGATCGACCGGCCCCTTCGCGATCGCCGCGGCGGGTGCCGGCGCGTCCTCCGCCTCGCTGCCGCAGCCAGAGAGCACCAGTGCCGCGAGGCAGCACAGCGCCTTCAGGGGAAGGTCGACCCGCAATCCGTTCATGCCGCAACCATTACGGGCAGGCGCGGCCCGGCGCCAGAGTCAAGAATGCCTCATGGGACGGCCGCCCGACCGGCCCGGCCCGCCGGGATCGAACCCGACGGCCTGGCGATCATATCGACCGGATTCGGTGCGAGGTCCCGGCGCGGCCGCCGGGCTCGGCCTTCCGCCGGGGTGGCGAATTGCGGCGTTTCACGATGAAACGCATGTTATGTATTTGTTTTTATTTAATTTATTCTGAATGTGTTTCAGCGCCGGCTTCGGATCGGCGCGGGGCTTGCAGTGGTTTTTCCCTGTTCTGGGAATCGGTCCGGGAACCGCAAGCGGCGGTCAGATCAGGCGGAGTCCCAGCAGCGCGAAACCGGCGATGAAGGCCGTCTCGAGGAAGAGCAGCAGCACGGATTGGGGCGGGATCTCCCGGAAGCGCCGCAGTTCCGTGCGGACGCCGACCGCGGCGATGGCGGTCAGCATCATCCATTTGGAGAGCGCCGCCGCGGCATCCTGGACCGGGCCGGGGAGGAGCCCCAGGGAATTGACGATGACGAGGAGGATGAAGGCGAGCACGAAGCCCGGCACCAGCGGCGGGCGGCGCAGGCCGGCACTGGGCACGGCATGGGTGTGGCGCAGCGCCAGGGTCAGCAGAAGCACGAAGGGCGCGAGCAGCGAGACCCGGATCAGCTTGACCGTCGTCGCCGTCTCGCCGGCGAAGTCAGAGACCGCGAAGCCCGCGCCGACGACCTGAGCCACGTCGTGGATCGTCGCCCCGAGGAAGATGCCGGTCTGGAACTCGCCCAGGCCGAGCGCGCCCGCCACCAGCGGATAGACGATCATCGCCAGCGTGCTGAGCAGGGTGACGCCGAAGACCGTGAAGACCAGATTGCGATCCGAGAACTGGTTGCGCGGCAGCACCGCCGCGATGGCCATGGCCGCCGAGGCGCCGCAGATCGCCACCGAGCCCGCGGTCAGGATGGTCAGGCGCCAGCCGCGCCCGAGAAGCCGCGCGACGGCATAGCCGAAGGCGAGCGTGGCGATCAGCCCCGCCACCACGAGCGTGAGCACCGGCCAGCCGAGCTCGGCGAAGGCGTCGAAGCCGATGCGCGCCCCGAGCAGCGCCACCCCGATCCGCAGCAGGACCTTCGAGGCGAAGTCGACCCCGTCGGCCGCACGCGACGGCGGGTCGAGAAGGAAGTTCATCGTCATGCCGATGAGCAGCGCCATCAGCATCGCCGGCGAGCCGTAATGGTCCGACAGGAATTGCGCCGCCAGGGCGATCAGGCCGCAGACCAGCACGCCGGGCGCGAGGCCGCGGGCGTGGAGCGAGAACCTGGCGGGCATGGAAGTCTCGGCGGCCATGGCGGCTCCCTTCCGTTCCGGTCGATCACCGGGCCCCGGGCAGCAGCGCGCGGATCTCGCGGAGCCGCTCCTCGGGGATCTCGAGCCCCGCCTCGGCGGCGCGCCGGCGTGCCGCCGCCTTGCCGGCGCCCGGAAGCCGCGTCCCCTCCTGGGAAAGGATCGCCCGGAGCAGGGTCTCGAGCCGCGCGCCGTAGCCCTCCACGCCCGGCCGGAAGGCGATGATGGTCTGGCCCACGCCCGGGGGCGGGCCTTCGGCGTCGAAGAAGGAGCTCGCCTCGAAGGCGTGGTTGGCGCCGATCAGGCTGGCCGAGAGGATCTCGACGACCAGCGCCAGCGCCGCGCCCTTGGCATCGCCGAGCGGGATCATCGTGCCCGCCAGCGCGGCGGCCGGGTCGGTGGTCGGCCGGCCGCCGGCGTCGAGCGCCCAACCTTCCGGGATGGACTGGCCGGCCTGCGCCGCGGCCATGATCCTGCCGCGGGCGACCTTGGAGAGCGAGAGGTCGATCACCAGCGGCGCGGCGCCCTCGCGCGGCGTGGCGAAGGCGATGGGATTGGTGCCGAAGACCGCCCGCGACCCGCCCCAGGGCGCCATCGCCTTGGGGGAATTGGCGACCATCAGCGCGATCAGGCCGCGCTCGGCGAGGCGTTCCACATGCGCGCCGAGCTGGCCGCAATGATGCGAGCGGCGGATGCCGGCCATGGCGATGCCGGTCTCCGGCGCGGTTTCGGCGAGCGCGTCGATGGCGGCGTCGATGGCGGGAAAGGCGAAGCCGTTGCCGGCGTCGACGAGGATCGCGGCCGCGAAGGGCCGGGTGATCCGCGGCACCGCATGGCCCGCGACCTTGCCCGCGCGGGCCTGGGCCGCATAGGCGGCGAGGCGCGAGAATCCATGGCCCTTCTGGCCGTCGATCTCGGCGGCCACGAGCGCGCGCGCGACCGAGGTGGCATTCGCGGGCGAGACGTCGCTGGCGAGGAGCGCGTCGCGGATCAGCGCCTCGGCGGCATCGACGGTGAAGAGTTCGGACATGTCAGTCTCCCGCCAGCGCCCGCCGGACGTTCTCCACCGTGAGGTGGCTGACCCGCGCATTGCCCTCGCCGGTGACGCCGGCGATATGGGGCGTGAGGATCAGGTTGGGGCAATCCCTGAAGCGCGCGCCCGCCTCCGCGGTCAGCGGTTCCGTGGCGAAGACGTCGAGCGCGGCGCCACCCAGGGCGCCGGCGGTCAGGGCCGCCACGAGCGCGGTTTCGTCGACGATGCCGCCGCGCGCGGTGTTGACGAGGATCGCCCCCGGCTTCATCCGGCCGAGCGCATCGGCCCCGAGCAGCCCGCGCGTTTCCCCGGTGAGCGGGACATGCAGGCTCAGCACGTCGGCCCTGGCCAGGAGATCCCCGAGCCCGCAGCGCTCGACGCCCGTCCAGGCCGGGTGATCCTCGGGCAGGAAGGGGTCGTGGGCGGCCAGCGCCATGCCGAGCGCGCGGGCCCTTTCGGCGACCGCCTGCGCGATGCCGCCGAAGCCCAGGAGGCCCATCACCCGTCCCGAGACCTCGCCGCCCCGTCCGAGCGCGTCGCGCGGCCAGAGCCCGGCGATCATCTCGTCCCTGGCGGCGAAGCTTCCGCGCACCAGGGCCATGGTGGCGCCGATCACGTACTCCGCGACCGAGAGCGTATTGGCGCCGGTCGCCGGCAGGACCGCGATGGCGCGGGTCCGGCAGGCGTCGAGGTCGATGTTGTCGAGCCCGACCCCGAGCCGTCCCACCGCCCGCAGCTTCGGCGCGGCGTCGAGCAGTTCGCGGTCGATCAGGGTGCGGTTGCGCACGATGACGGCATCGGCCTCGCCCACGGCCGCGAGGGTCGCGCCGCGGTCCTCGACCAGCGACGGGTCGTAGGTGACGGAGAGGCCGCTCTCGAATGCCGCGAGGGCTTCCTCGTCCATGAATTCCGTGACCACGACGCGCATCGGCTAGGCCGAGCGATAGAGCTTGGTCATGGAGAATTCGCGGTGGCCCAGGGCCTCGGATGCGGTGCAGCGGCCGTTCGCGGTGCGCAGGATCATCGCGATGAGCGCGTCGCCCGCCTCGTCGATGGTCATCTCCCGGGTCAGGACGCCGGTGACGTCCACGTCGATATGCTCGGACATCGTCCGCAGGGTGCGGGGATTGCCGGAGATCTTGATGACCGGGACGATCGGATTGCCGATGACGTTGCCCTGGCCGGTCGGGAAGGTGTGGATCACGTAGCCCGCGGCGGCCATCAGCGTCACGCATTCGGCGGCGGCCGAGGAGGTGTCCATGAAATAGAGCCCCGCCCCCTTGCCGGGCGCGACCGCCGGCCCGATCGCGTCGATATAGGTCGATGTGCGGCCGATCTTCTCGAGATTGCCCAGCGCCTTTTCCTCGATGGTGGTCAGGCCGCCGAGGATGTTGCCCTTGGTGGGCTGGCTGTCGGAGAGATCGGAGGTCTTGAAGGGTTCGATCACCTCGTCCTGATAGGCCCGGAAGATCTTCATGAAGGCCTCGCCCGCCTCCGGCGTCGCGGCGCGCTTCACGCAGATATGCTCGGCGCCGGTGATCTCGGAGGTCTCGCCGAAGCAGCCGTAGATGCCCTCGGGCAGCAGCTTGTCGTACATGTTGCCCACGGTCGGGCAGGAGGAGAGGCCCGTGGTGGTGTCGCTCTCGCCGCATTTCGTCGAGATCCACAGCTCGCCGATCGGGCAGTCCTCCTTCTGCTGCTCGGAGGCCCATTGCACGAATTCCTTGGCCTTCCAGCTGGCCTGCCGGATGGTCTCGAAATCGCCCTTCTGCTCGATCGAGACGCCGTGCACCGGCTTGCCGGTCCTGGCGATGCCATCGACCACGATCTGGGTCCATTCGGGCTCGATGCCGATCACCACCACCGCCGCGACATTGGGATTGGCGCCGGTGCCGATGATGGTGCGGAAATGCAGGTCCAGATCCTCGCCGAACTGGAGGCGGCCGTAGGCGTGCGGGATCGCCATGGTGCCCTTGACGTTGTTCGCCACCGCCTCGCAGGCGGCGTTGGAGATGTCGTCCACGGGCAGGATCAGCACGTGGTTGCGCACCCCGACCCGGCCGTTCTCGCGCCGCCAGGCCTTGACGGTCATGCTGGAGAAATCGAGTGCCATGGCTACCACCTCTTGGTCTTGCAATTGTGGACGTGGACATGTTCGCCGACCGCGACATCGGCGATCATCCGCCCGATGTCCTCGCCGTATTTCGTCACGGTATCGCCGGCCTTCATCGGCTTGAGCGCGACCTTGTGCCCGATCGGGATGTCTGCCTTCGCGGTCAGCCGGAAGTCGGAATTGTCGGCCGTGACGACGCAGAGCATCTCGGTGCCGGCGGCGAGATCCTCCACGACGACGACGCCGACGTTGTCTTCGTGATCGTGGACGAGAAGTTGTGGCTTATTCACGGTTTCCTCCAGTTTGCGCCCGCTGGAGCTCGGCTCCGACAGGGGATGCGGCGGACGGGGGTGCGCTCGACGGGTCTTGCGTCCGGTGCCGCGGACCCGGGAAGCGGCGCGGGCCGGGATAGGTCCGGTCGAGCGCGGCGACGAAGCCGAGCGCCTGCGCCACGTCCTCGGCGGTGACGCTGCGGTTCATGTTGTGCAGGCGGCTGCCCTCCCGCGCGGCATAGGTCGCCACGCGGCGCAGATCCGCGTCGCCGATGTCCGTCAATCCGAGCTCGGCGAGGCAGCGCGGCAGGCGGACCCGGCCGTAGAAATCGAGCATGTCCTCCATGAAGGCGGCGTCCCGGCCCTCCAGCCACAGCTGCGCCAGGAGCCCGATCGCGACCTCCTCGCCGTGCAGGATGCCCTTCGCGTCGGGCAGCACCGACAGCGCCATCCCGATGGCATGGGCGCCCGCCACGCCGCAGCCTTCGAAGCCCAGCCCGCTGAGGAGGATGTTCGCCTCGGTGACCTTCTCGACGGCGATGCTGGCCCGCTGCACGGCCACGTCGGCCACGGCCTGCGGCCCGTAGGTCCGGATCAGGTGGTAGCAATGCTCCGCCAGGCAGATCGCCGCTTCGGTGGGCCTCGCGTCGAAGAAGTTCGGCTTGCCCGCCGCGACCACCTGCTCGGCCTCGAAGCGGGTCGCCAGCGCATCCGCGATGCCGGCGCAGAAGTAGCGCACCGGCGCGCGGGCAATCACCTCGGTATCGACGAAGACCGCTTCGGGATTGGCCTTCATGAAGCGCGGCCCGATGAAGCTGCCGTCCTCTGCGTAGGTGATCGCGAGCCGGCTGGTGGGGGAATCGTTCGAGGCGATGGTGGGCACCACGATGATCGGCAGACCGGTCTCGATCTTCACCGCCTTGGCGGTGTCGATGGCCTTGCCGCCGCCGAGGCCGATGATGCAATCGTGCCGCCCTTCCCGGGCCCGGGCCGCCGCCGCCGCAATCGCCCGCGGCGCACATTCGCCGCGGAAATCGTCGAAGACCGGCTCCAGACCGGCGGCTTGCAGCGACGCCCGGACGGCCGCGCCATAGGTGCGTTGCACGAAGGCATCCGCGACGATGTAGGGTTTGCAGCCGAAGGGCCGGACCAGATCGCCGATCCCGGCCAGCAGGCCGGCCCCCTGGCGATAGATCAGGGGAAAGCCGATGGCGATCATGGAACCCGTCCGGGTGCCGGGCACGGGGCGGGCTTCGCCATCGCGGTCGCCGCCGAAGCCCCAGCCGTGACCGGCGTGCGGTTCCCGACCGGGATCCCGTTCACGGCCTCGGGCCCCGCAAAGGCTGACGCAAACATGATCCTCCCCGGGAGCCGTCCTGCGCGCCGCTGCCGCGCGACTCCATTTACTTATATAAGATACAAGATTTTGATGCGTCAATCCTTGATTGCCGGGATCTCATACCGATGGCCCCCCGGGCCCGAGCCTCCGGCCAGGAAGATGGCCGCGGCCCGCGCCGCCTTCCCCCGGAGGCGCGAGCCGCAGGGCGAGGGCGGTCGGGTTTCACCGTCGGTTGGGGATCGGGACGCATCGGCCCTGGACGGTTTGCGAAGCGCGCCGACCCCTGGCAGGGCCGGTGGTCCCTGGCTCTGAACGGGCCTGCGGTCGACGGTGTGGGCCGCCGGTATCGTAGGAACCGGGGCCGAATCGCTCGCTCAACCCCAGACCGGCGCGCGGCATTGCCTCGCGCCGGGGGAAGGCTGCGGCGCCACAGCAGGCGCGCGCCGCCGTCAGTGATCGGACCGCGACAGCTGGATGTGGTAGGATGCGAAATCCGTCCGGTAATAGCTGTCGCGGAGCTCGACCGCCCGGTTGGTCAGGTCGTAGGCGATGCGCACGATCTTCAGGAGCGGCGCCCCGGGCTCGACCGCCAGGGTCTCGGCCAGCTCCTTGTCCGCCACGGCCGCGGTGATCGATTCCTGCACCGTCATGATGACGAGGCCGAAGCGCTCGTGGAGATAGGGATAGAGCGAGCTGGGCAGGGGCAGATCCTCGGCCATGCCGGCGCAGTTCGCGGCGTCGAAGCTCATCTTCTCGAGCACGAAGGGCCGCTGCTCGTTCTGGCGGACACGGGTCAGGCGCGCGACCGCCTCGCAGCCTTTCCCGAGGATCTCCGTCTCGCGCGCGGTGGGCGTCGCGATCTCGATGCTTTCGCGCATCGGCGTCGGGACCACCATCTCGCCCTTCTCGTTCCGCAGCCGGAAGAAGGCATAGAGCGATTCCTCGGGCGTGGTCTTGCAGATCACCGTCCCCCGGCCGGGGCTGCGCAGCAGGAGGCCGCGATTCTCCATGGCGACCAGTGCCTTGCGGATGGTTCCCTGGCTGACCCCGAATTCCTCGGCCAGAATGAACTCGTTCGGAAGCTGGGAGCCCGCCGCCCACCGGCCGGTGGCGATGCGGTTGGTCATCTCGATCTCCGCGCGCTTGTAGAGGGGCTGCGGCAGCAGGGGAGATTTCTCGCTCACACCATCCATGGCACGCCTTCGCGCTGTTCGACCGAAGGCACAGCCCGGCGCTGCCCCCGACCGGATTATCGAGCGCATGATCGCCCGACATATTGTATAATATAAAGGAATGGATCCGATTTGGAAGGCAATACTCTCAGCGGGTGATCGGCCCGGACGGATGCCCTGCCCCATGGCCGCTGGACCGGGCCTCTGGCAGGGCGATCGCAATTGGCAACGCGATCCCGTCAGGCCGAGTTCCGCCCGAGCCTGGCGCCACCACCCCGCCCGGCGTGCACCACCGGGCATCGCGCGGCCCGCGTCGCATGTCCCCGAAAGCGCGCGCCGCAGGGCGAGGGGGTGCCGCGTCGCCACCGCTGGAAGATCGGGACGGGGCGGCCCTGGACGGCGCGCGTTGCGCACCGGCCCCCAGGGAAAGGCCGGCCCCGGGCGGATGTGGATCGCCTGTCGGGGATGATCCGCGCGAACCCGTGGCTCGGGATCGGCGTCGGAGGCCGGGGAGCGCTCAGGGCGCCCGCAGGATCCTCGGGCGGGCGCGGGTCTCGGGCCCTCTGCTAGCCCATCGTCGGCATGACGAATTCGGCCTCGGCGCGCATGCCGGTGGGCCAGCGGGTGGTGATGGTCTTCAGCCGGGTGTAGAAGCGCACGCCCTCGGGCCCGTGCATGTGGTGGTCGCCGAAGAGCGAGGCCTTCCAGCCGCCGAAGGAATGGAAGGCCATCGGCACCGGGATCGGCACGTTGACGCCGACCATGCCGACCTCGACGTCGTGGGCGAAGGCGCGGGCCGCGTCGCCGTCGCGGGTGAAGACCGCGACGCCGTTGCCATACTCGTGGTGCGCGACGAGGCCGACGGCTTCGTCGTAGTTCCTGGCGCGGGCCACCGAGAGCACGGGGCCGAAGATCTCCTCCTTCCAGATCGTCATGTCCGGGGTCACCGCGTCGAAGAGCGTGCCGCCGATGAAATAGCCGTTCTCGTAGCCCTGCGGCGCGCGGAAGCCGCGGCCGTCGACGACGAGCTTCGCGCCCTCCTTCTCGCCCTGGTCGATGTAGCCGCGCACCTTGGCGAGATGCTGGGCGGTGACGAGTGGCCCCATCTCGGAGGCGCGGTCCGTCGCCGGGCCGATCTTGAGCGCCTCGATCTTGGGGACGAGCTTCTCGATCAGCGCATTGGCCGTCGCCTCGCCCACCGGCACCGCCACCGAGATCGCCATGCAGCGCTCGCCGGCCGAGCCGAAGGCCGCGCCCATCAGCGCGCCCACCGCCATGTCGATGTCGGCGTCCGGCATGATGATCGCGTGGTTCTTGGCGCCGCCGAGCGCCTGGACGCGCTTGCCGTGCGCGGTGCCGGTCGAATAGATGTAGCGTGCGATCGGGGTCGAGCCGACGAAGCTCACCGCCTTCACGTCCGGATGCGCGAGCAGCGCGTCGACCGCCGCCTTGTCGCCGTTGACCACGTTGAAGACGCCGGCGGGAACGCCCGCCCTGCTCAGGAGCTCGGCGATGAAGAGCGGCGCCGAGGGGTCGCGCTCCGAGGGCTTCAGCACGAAGGCGTTGCCGCAGGCGAGTGCCACCGGGAACATCCACATCGGCACCATGCAGGGGAAGTTGAACGGGGTGATGCCCGCCACCACCCCGAGCGGCTGGCGCAAGGAGTGGCTGTCGACATTGGTGCCGACGTTCTCGGTGACCTCGCCCTTCAGCAGATGCGGGATGCCGATGGCGAATTCCACCACCTCGAGCCCGCGCGTCACCTCGCCGAGCGCATCGTCATGGGTCTTGCCGTGCTCGGCCGAGATCAGCTCGGCGATCCTGTCGGCATTCTCCTGCAGCAGGAGCTTGAAGCGGTCAAGGATGCGCGCGCGCCGCAGCGGCGGGGTCCTGGCCCAGGCCGGCCAGGCGGCCCTGGCGACGGCGACCACCGCGCCGACCTCCTCGGTCGAGGCGAGCGGCACGCGCTTCTCGACGTTGCCGGTCGCCGGGTTGAAGACATCCGCAAAGCGCCCGGAGCGGCCCGCGACGGTTTCGCCGCCGATGTAATGGGTGAGATCGGTCATCGTTTCCTCTTTGGTTTGCTGCTGTCACAGGCGGGCGGTGGAACTGCCCGTCAACGTGTCGGCGCCGGAGATGGTCCGGCGGAGATAGGCGATCGACCCGGCGATCGGCGCCTTGGGGTCGCTGCGCTCGCGAATGCCCGGATCGGTGCATTCGAAGGAGAAGGCACCGCGATAGCCGGCCGCGATCAGCCGGCGGATCTGCTCGACCGCGCCGGTCCGGTCGCCCTCGTCGAGGAGCCCCCGCGCCGCATCCTCCCCATCCGTCAGCGCGCCCGCGCCGGCGACGCCGGAGATATGGACCATGCGGATACGGGCGACGAGATACTCCCCGTCCGCCGCCAGCGCGTGCTGGAAGGTGTCGTGGAGGATGCCGAAGCGCTCGCCGAGCCCGAGATCCTCGATGGCGGCGACCGCCTCGCGCTGGAACTTCATCGAGCATTCGGCAGAACCGATCGGCTCGGGGAGCGCGGTGACGGCGGTGCCGGCAAGCATCGGCGCGATCGCGGCGACGACCGCGCGCAGGTTCCGCGCCCGGGCCGCGGCATCGGGGTCGCGGTGGTCGACCCGGGGGATGAGGCTGATGGTCCCCGCGCCCGCCGCATCGGCAGCCTCGATCAGCGCGGCGACGGCGTCGCGGCGCCCGGGGGTCAGGTCGTCGAAGCCGTAGACCTCGCTGAGGCCGAGCAGGCGCAGACCGCGCTCCCGCGCCATGGCCGCCGCGCGGGCGGGCGGCAGGCCGTCGAAGAACGGCCGGCCGAGGTCGTTGCGCGGCTCGACGCCGAGGCAGCCGAGCTCCGCCGCCAGGTCGAGGAAGGCGGCGAAGCCGAGACCGGGCACCGTCTTCTGGTTGAGCGCGAAATCCGTGGCGGTGCTCATGCGTCGCGCTTCATGATCCACTCGACCTCGGGCGCGGGGACGAAGCGCCATTTGCGCAGCGGCCCGGCCATGACGTTGAGATAATACATCTCGAAGCCGTGGGGCGCGCCGCAGGGATGATGGCCGCGCGGCACCAGCACCACCTCGCCGTCCCGGACCGCCATGGTCTCGTCGAGCGATCCGTCGTCGGTATAGACCCGCTGGATGCCGAAGCCGTCCTTCGGGTTCAGGCGGTGAAAATAGGTCTCCTCCAGATAGGTGATGCGCGGGAAATCGTCCTCGTCGTGGCGGTGGGACGGATAGGACGACCAATGGCCCGGGGGCGTGAAGACCTCGGTGACGAGGAGGGAATCGCACCAGTCCTCCGCCTCCATGGCGATATTGTTGATGTGGCGGGTATTGGCGCCCTTGCCGCGCGCGGTGAGCGTGATGCCCTCGGGTCCGATGCGGCGGGGCGCGTGGCCGCCCCTGCCCGGCGCCGAGCAGACCGCGAGCTGGCAGTCGGTCTCGGCGGTGGCGGTCCAGGTGCTGCCGTCCGGCAGGTAGAGGCAATGCGGCGGGGATTTCTCGAAGACGTTCATCCGCTCGCCGAGCAGGCCCCAATCCTGCCCGGCGCCTTCGATGCGCGCCTTGCCCTCGACCAGGACCAGGACGACCTCCCGGTCGCCGGTGGCCTCGGTGACGGCATCGCCGGGCCTGAGCCCGTAGAGCGAGAAGCCGACATAGCGCCAGCCGGCCGAGGCGGGCGTGATCTCGTGCACCTTGCCATGGCTTCCGAACGGCCTGCGCAGCAGATGGCTCATTTTCGGTCCTCCTTCGCGGATCAAGGGCGGTCGTAGGCGACCAGCAGGCCCCAGAGCGCCACGGCGCCCAGGGCGCCGAAGACGACCGCCCAGCCCGGATGGCCGGTCACGGCCTCGAAGAGCGCCCAGCCCAGGGCGACCGCCACGATCAGGATGCGGCGCCAGAGCGGGCGGAAGAACGGATGGCTGAAATCGAACATCGGCCTCCCTCGCTCAGGCGGGAGCGGCGGCGCTGTCGAGGCCGGTGGCCCGCGCCATGGCGCGCAGCGCCCTGAGCCCCATGTCCTGGTAGTGGAAGGGGTCGCGCACCGCGCTGTCCTGCTCGGCCTCGATCACCAGCCAGCCCGAATAGCCGTGGGCGGCGGCGATCTCGAGCACCGGCTCGAAGGCGACGCAGCCCTCCGGGTCGCCCGGCACGGTGAAGGCGCCGCGGCGCACCCCCTCGAGGAAGGAGAGGTTCTGCGCGCGCACCGCCGCCATGATGCCGGGGCGGATGTTCTTGGCATGGATATGGGTGACCCGATCCATGTACCGGGCGGCGAGCGCGGCCGGGTCCGCGCCGCCGAAATGGGCGTGGCCGGTGTCGAGCAGCAGGCGGGTATGGGGGCCCGCCATCGCCATGAAGCGGTCGATGTCCTCGCCCGATTCGATGATCGTGCCCATGTGGTGGTGGTAGCCCATCGTCACGCCCTGCCCGGCGGCGAAGCGGGAGAGCTCCTCGTAGCCCGTCGAGAAGCGCTCCCATTCCGCGTCGGACATGACGGGGCGGTCGTTCACCGCGACCTCGTCCTTGCCGTGCACGGCGTTCGAGCATTCGCAGGCGTTGATGTGGTCGCCGCCTGCGGATTTGGTGAAGTCGATCCAGGCCTGGAGCGCCGCCTTCTCGGTCTCGATGTCGTTGACGAGGATGTTGGTCGAATGCCAGCCGGCGGTGAAGCGCAGCCCGTATTCGGCGAGCTTGCGCCGGAGCGCCGTGCCCTCGTCGGGCATCTTGTGGCCCTTCTCGATGCCGTCGAAGCCGATCCTGCGGCAATCCTCGAGGCAATCCTCGAGGCTCAGATGGTCGCCGATGCTCCAGTCGTCGTCGTTCGACCAGGCGATGGGATTGGTGCCGTAGAGGATCATCGCCCCGGCCCTCAATCGGCCACGCGCTGCAACGCCGCATTGGCGTTGTAGCGCTCGCGGGCCCGCTCCAGCCGCTCGGGGCCGCCGGTCTGCGGCACCGCCACGTCCCACCAATGGCCGCCGGCGCCGGTGCCGGAGACGGCCTCGGTGTCGATGACGATGACGCTGGGGATGGCGCGGCCGCGGGCGGCGACGATCTTGACCTCGAGATCGGCGATATCCGCCGCCTTCTCGGCATGGGCGCCCATCGAGGCCGCATGGGCGACGAAATCGATCTCGGGCTGCGTCTCGACGCGGCTGTCCTTGTACATGTTGTTGAACTCGGCGCCGCCGCATTCCTGCTGCAGGCGGTTGATGCAGCCGTAGCCACGGTTGTCGGTCAGCACCACGGTGAAGGGGATGCGGCGCATCACCGCGGTGGCGAGCTCGGAATTGGCCATCATGTAGGAGCCGTCGCCGACGAAGCAGATCACCTCCTTGGAGGGATCGGCGAGTCGGATCCCCATGGCGCCGGCCACCTCGTAGCCCATGCAGGAATAGCCGTATTCCATGTGGTAGCCGCCCCTGGCCGCCTGCCAGAGCACCTGCAGCGCGCCGGGCATGGTGCCGGCGGCGCACATCGCAACGGTGTCTCTGGTCGCCACCCGCTGCACCGCGCCGATCACCTGGGCGTCGGAGGGGAGCTTGTTGGCATCCGCGGGAGGTGCCGCGGTCACCTTCCCGACCGCCGCGTGCCAGTCGATGCGGGACTGCGCGTCCGCCGCGCCGAAGCGGGTCTCGCCCAGGGCCGCGTCGATCCGCTCCAGCGTCACCTTCGCGTCGCCGACCACGCCGAGCGCGCCGTGCTTGAGCGCGTCGTAGCCGTGGACGTTGATCGAGACCAGCCGGCGGTCGGGGTTGGCGAAGACCGTCCAGGAGCCGGTGGTGAAGTCCTGGAACCGGGTGCCGACGCCGATCACCAGATCCGCCGCCTCGCAGGCGGCGTTGCCGCAGGCCGAGCCTGTGACGCCGGGCGAGCCGAAGTTCATCGCATGCTCCCAGGAGGTCGCGCCCTTGCCGGCCTGGGTCTCCACGATCGGGATGTTGCGCCGCTCGGCGAAATCCGCGAGCAGTTCCTCGGCGCCTGCATAGAGCACGCCGCCGCCGGCGACGATCACCGGCGCCCGGGCGGCCCTGATCGCCGCGACGACGGCCTCGACCTCGACCGGATCGGGCTCGGGCCGGCGGATGCGCCAGACCCGCGGCTCGAAGAAGCTCTCGGGCCAGTCGAAGGCCTCCGCCTGCACGTCCTGGCAGAAGGCGAGGCAGACCGGGCCGCAGTCGACCGGGTCGGTCATGGTGCGGAGCGCGCGCGGCAGCGCGGTCAGCAGGTGCTCGGGCCGGGTGATGCGGTCGAAATAGCGGGTGACGGGCCTGAAGGCGTCGTTGGCCGAGACGGTGCCGTCGTCGAAATCCTCGATCTGCTGCAGCACCGGGTCGGGCCGGCGGCTGGCGAAAACGTCGCCGCAGATGAAGAGCACCGGCAGCCGGTTGACATGGGCGAGCGCCGCGGCGGTGACCATGTTGGTCGAGCCCGGCCCGATCGACGACGTCACCGCATGGGCGCGGCGGCGGCGCAGGGTCTTGGCGTAGGCGATGGCGGCGTGCGCCATGGTCTGCTCGTTCTGGCCGCGCCAGGTGGGCAGCGCATCGCCGATGCCGTGCAGCGCCTCGCCGATCCCGGCGACATTGCCGTGGCCGAAGATCGCCCAGACCCCTTCGATGAAGCGGTCCGCCTCCTCGGTCCTCTGCACGCTCAGCCAGCGCATCATCGCCTGCGCCGCCGTCAGTCGCACTGTTTTGCCCATCGGCCCGCCTCCCCTTCTGTCGTCCTTCACGCCACTGCCTCCCGCGCCGCGGCCCGCGCCCTGTCCCAGATCCCGCAGAGCCGGGCGTAGCGGCGGGCCATCTCCGCGACGGCCGCCGCGTCATCCATGCCGCCGGTCATCCAGGCCCGCGCCACCTCGCCGAAGATCGTCCGCCCTACCGCGAAGCCCTTCACCAGGTCGAAGCCCGCCGCGGTCTCGAAGCTCCGCCCGAGCTCCGCCTCCGGCGCGTCGAGCCCGAGCACGACGATGCCGCGGGTATGGGCGTCGTTCTCCTCGATCGCGGCGATGGCCGATGCCCAGGCCGCCCGCGAGATCATCGGCTCGAGCTTCCACCAGTCGGGGAAGACCCCGGCCGCGTAGAACTGCCGGATCAGCGTCGCGGTGGTCGCATCGTCGACCGGGCCGACCTTCGACGGGATGATCTCGAGCAGGAACTCGAGCCGGTTGCGCCGGGAGGCCTCCCAGAGCCGCTTCACCGTCGCCTCCTGCCCGGCGCGCAGGTCGGGCGCGTCGTCGGGATGGCAGAAGCAGAGCACCTTGGCCACGTCCTCCCGGGCCCATTCGTGGAGCCCGCCGCAGTCGCTGCCGAGCTCGGGCTCCAGCGTCAGCGGCCGCGATCCCGGCCATTCGCAGGGCCGCCCGATCCAGAGGCCGGAGCCGGAGGCCGCATGCAGCGCCGCGCGTCCCAGCCGGTTGTCGCAGAGGATGCCGTAGCCCGCACGGCCATCCGCCACGTCGAGCGCGGCCCGGAGGCAGAGCGCCTTGAACGCCCCGATCTTCGCAGGGCTGGCGCCCTCCATCTCCTCGAGCTGCAGGCGGTGGTCGAAGGCGAAGACCCGCATCTCGGACCAGTCGCCGCCGTGCTCGCGGCCGCGGTTGGTGGCCCAATGCACCTGTTCGAGCGCCGCGTCGTTGCGCAGATCCGGCCGCACCACGCCGCGGCCGAGGAAGAAGTCGAGCTCGGCCAGCGACGGATAGGCCGGGGTGCAGCCGTGGCGCGACACCGCGAAAGCGCCGCAGGCATTGGCGAACTTGAGGCTCGTCGGCCAGTCCTGCCCGGTGAGCCAGCCGCGGAGCAGCCCGGAGAAGAAGCCGTCGCCGGCGCCGAGCA
Source organism: Amaricoccus sp. (assembly GCF_036846665.1). Taxonomy (NCBI): domain Bacteria; kingdom Pseudomonadati; phylum Pseudomonadota; class Alphaproteobacteria; order Rhodobacterales; family Paracoccaceae; genus Amaricoccus; species Amaricoccus sp. Next base: position 21,665 of record NZ_DAIUBO010000002.1, read on the forward strand.
CGTTGAAGACCTCGATCGGGAAGCCCGGCCCGGTCTGGCCGTCGTCGAGGCTCGCGGGGATCGCGCCCTCGAAGGCCACGGCGCCCCTGGCGCCGCGCTTGCAGACCAGCGTGGCATCGGAGACCGCGCGCACCGCCCGGAGCGCTTCAAGGGTGTCGGTCGAGCCCCCGGCGATGTGGAATTCCTCCTCGGTGCCGACGATCAGGTCGAAGAGATGCAGGGTGGATTGCAGCTTGCGCGTCACCGCCGCGCTCTCCACGAAGCGGCTTTCGCCCTCGCCGTGGGAGGCGACCCCCCAGAGGTTCGGGCGGTAGTCGATGTCGAGCGCCGTCTGCGCCCCGTGCCGCCGCGCGAGCTCCAGCGCCTTGATCACCGCCGCCTCGGTCTGCGGGTGGCTGAGATGCGTCCCGGTCGCGAGCACCGCGCGGGCCTCGGCGATGAAGTCCTCGTCGATGTCCGCTTCCGTCAGCCCCATGTCGGCGCACATCTCGCGGTAGAAGATCAGCGGGAAATGCTCGTCGTCGCGGATGCCGAGGATCACCAGCGCCGTCAGCCGCTCGGGATCGACCTTCACGCCGCGGGTATCGACCCCCTCGCGCGCCAGCTGCTCGAGGATGAAGCGACCCATGTGCTCGTCGCCCACCCCGGTGATCACCGCGCTCTTCAGCCCCAGCCGCGCGGTGCCGCAGGCGATGTTGGTCGGCGAGCCCCCGATGTATTTCGAGAAGCTCCCCATGTCCTCCAGCCGCCCCCCGATCTGGTCGCCGTAGAGGTCCACCGACGAACGGCCGATCGTGATCAGGTCGAGTGTCTTCGTCATCTCCGTCCCCATCTCAGAAACCCTGCTCGCGCAGGAGATTGCAGCTCGCGGCGAGATCCGCGAGCGACCCGGCGACGTTGCGCGGGTCCCGTTCCTGCTCGATGGTGATGTAGCCCCCGTAGCCGATCTCGCGGAGGAGCCGGTGGATGGCGGGATAGTTGATGCGGCCGCGGCCGATCGGGCACATGACGCCCTCCGCGCAGGCATCGAAGAAGCGGATGCGGCGCGTCATGGCGTCGGCATGGACGCCCGCGTCGATGTCCTTGAAATGGATGTAGTCGAGGCGGTCGGCACAGGCCCGGACGGCCGCGACCGGGTCCATGCCGGCATAGTCCAGGTGGCCGGTATCGAGGCAGAGGCCGGCGAGGTCGGGCGCGAGGTCGCCGGCGATCCGGTCGAGCTCGTCGGCGAATTCGATGTAGCCCCCCGCATGCGGATGGATGACGGCACGCACGCCGTAGCGGTCCCGCGCCGCGAAGAAGACCAGGCGGTCGGGATCGTCGGTGCAGGTGAAGAAGTCATAGGCGAGGCACCCCGGCTCGGCGCGCGCGGCGGCCTGCGCCGCCGGGGCGCGGGCGAGGACCTGGTCCCGCGTCCCCGGCTCGAGCTCGATGGTGATGATGACCTTGTACACACCCGGCCCCTAGCGGCTGATCGTGGCCTGCAGCGCGTCGATCGACGACTGGATGCCGGCCTCGGTCGACATGGTGAAGTCTTCCATCTCGAGACTGACCCAGCCGTTGTAGCCCATCATGCGGACCACCGAGAAGACTTCTTTCCACCATTGCGGGTCGCGGCCCGCCCCGACGGCGACGTAGTTCCAGGTGCGGTTGGCGACGTCGGTGACCTCCCGCAGTTCGAGGAGGCCGTCCACATCCGCCCGGCCGCGCTCGATGCGCGTGTCCTTGCCGTGCCAATGGTGGATCGCCGGGCCCAGCGCGCGCGCCGAGGCGATCGGGTCCGCGCCCATCCAGATCAGGTGGCTCGGGTCGAGGTTCATGCCGATCTTGTCGCTGACGCCATTGCGCAGCCGGAACAGCGTCTCGGGGTTCCAGACCCGCATCGCCGAGAAGTTCTCGAGCGCGTATTTCTCGACGCCGACCTCGTCGGCGAGCCGCACCAGACCCGAGCGGTCCCCCGTGGCGGCGCCGCCTTCCCCTCGCGGATCTGGCAAGTGACAAATCCGCGCGCCGCGGCCGACGAACCGGCACGAGGCAATGCCTCGCATTTGCCGGTTCGGGCTGTCCCCGGCCGATCGAATAGCCCGGAGTTCGCGTCACGCGATCTCGGAAAGCGCCACGCGCCGCTTCTCCGCGACCGACCGGACGCAGGCCTCGGCCAGCCGGAGCGCCTCCACCCCGTCCGCGCCGCTGGGATCGGGCGTCCCGTCCCGGGCGATGCAATCGACAAAGGACGCGATTTCAGCGGCATAGGAGGCGGTATAGCGGTTCATGAAGAAGTTGAGCAGCGGCGGCCGGTGGTAGCCCTCCGCGTCCCCGACCTCGATCGACACCGGCCGCTGGTTCTCCGCCGAGACCACCCCCTTGGAGCCGTGCACCTCGATCCGCTGGTCGTAGCCATAGGTCGCCCGCCGCGAATTGCTGATCGCCGCCTGCTTGCCCGAGGCCGTCTCGAGGATCACCGTGACGCTGTCGAAATCCCCGACCTTCCCGATCTCCGGCTCCACCAGGACCGAGGCATGCGCCGAGACCGAGACCGGGTCCTCCCCGAGCAGGAACCGCGCCATGTCGAGATCATGGATCGTCATGTCCCGGAAGATCCCCCCCGAGCGCGCCACATAGGCGAGGTCCGGCGCCGCCGGGTCGCGGGAGGTGATCGTCGCCATCTCGACCGCCCCGATCCGCCCCGCGTCGATGGCATCGCGCACCGCCCGGAAATGCGGATCGAAGCGCCGGTTGAAGCCCAGCATCAGCTTCGCCCCGGCCGCCTCCGCCGCAGCGACGACCGCGCGCGCGCGGCCGACGTCGAGATCGACCGGCTTCTCGCAGAAGACATGCTTTCCGGCCTTGCCGAAGGTCTCGATCAGATCGGCATGGGTATCGGTCGGCGTGCAGATCAGCACCGCCGCGACATCCGGATCGGCGGCGATCTCGCCCGGATCGCGCGCGATGCAGCCCCATCGGTCGGCGAAGGCCGCCGCCGCCGCCGGCAGCGCGTCGGCGACGGCGACGAGCCGGGCCTCCGGATTGCCGCGGATCGCGCCCGCATGGACATTGGCGATGCGCCCGGCCCCTATGATCGCGAAATTGATCGGCATGGTCACGCTCCCTCCACTGCAGCCCAGGCTCCCGTCCGGGCGGATTCGAAAATGGCATCGACCGCGGCCATACTCGCCCGCGCATCGTCGAGCCCGTAGAACGGCACGGTCTCGCCGCGCACCGCGCGGGAGAAATTGGTCACCTCCGCCTCGTAATGGTCGAGCGCCGCGAACTCCAGCGTCGTCAGGTCCGATTTTGCATGATCCTGCGACCGGTCGATATGGATCAGGTTCGGCTCGGTCCGCGAGGGCACATAGGCCTTCGGCAGGTCGATGCAGGCCCGCTCGCAGACGACCTGGAGGCTCTGGGCCGAGGCCTGCGCCAGCGAGACCGCGAAGACCGCGTGACGCCCCCGCCCGAAGTCGAGGATCACGCTCGAGAACATGTCGATCCCCCGCGCGTCGCGGTGGCATTCGGCGAGCGCCCGCAGCGGCTCGCGGCCGAAGACGAAGCGCGCGGCCATCGCCGTGTAGCATCCCAGATCGTAGATCGCGCCGCCGCCCCATTCGGGCCGCGTGCGGAAGTCGTCCTCCCTCGTCATCATGAAGGAGAGCAGGCTCGACACCGTGCAAACCTCCCCGTGCTCGCCGCTCGCGAGGCGGGCGCGCAGGGCCTGCCAGCGCGGCTGGTGGCGGACCATGAAGGCCTCGGCGATGCGGAGCCGCGGGTCGATCCCGTCGAACGCCGCCAGCTCCGCGCGGGTCAGCGCCACCGGCTTCTCGACCAGCACGTGCTTGCCCGCCGCCGCCGCCTTGCGCGCAAATCCCACATGGAGGTGGTTCGGGAGCGCGACATAGACGACCTCGACCTCCGGGTCGGCGAGCAGACTCGCCGTCGATGCCCGGGCCGCCCCCCGGCCGACTCGCCGGCGCCTGCCGGTCTCGCCATGCCGCGCCGTCACCATGACACCGCCCAGCGCCTTCGCGCCGCGGCGCCGCGGCGCGGACCGGCTCGCAGATCGCCAGGAGCGATCGGCTCGTTCGCCCCGAGCGTGACCGGGATGGGAACGGCCCGCCTCGACGAAGGCGACCCGCTCGGCCGCGCCGAAGCCGGTGGTTCGGACGAGGAGCGGCGTCGGCCGCGCGACGGCCACGGGCAGGAGCGCCATCGTCGCCGAAGCGGCGCTGCAATCGACGACGACGTCGGAGGCATCGCAGAGCGCACCGGCATCGGCCGTCACGAGAAGGCCGAGGGGCCGGAGCCCGGCGCGATCCCCCAGATCCCTGCCGACGGCCGGCGCGTCAGGCCGCTCGCACCCGCCCGAGAGCGAGCGGAGAGGGCTCTCGCCGATCGCCCGAACGAGCGCGGCGCCCAAATGGCCACCCGCCCCGGACAGCCCGATTCCGGTCATCCGCCATGCGCCCGCGATTGCCGGCCCCCGCACCGTTCCGGAGCGAGGGCCGCCTCCGTCAAAGCGGGTCGGAATTCCCGACGGTTCCGGCAAGCCGCGATTCCGGGTGCGGGCGCGCGCGCGCCACCGCCCAGCCGAGCACGGAGATCGCGCCGAACCAGACGAGAAGGCCCCCGGCCCCGGAAACCTCCGCGACGACGACACCCGGGGCGAAAGCCGCCGCCCAGGCGGCACCGGCATGGCGCCGCCGCGGTGCAGGCAGGTGGAACACGCGCCGGCGCTTCGGATCGGTGACGGCGAGATGGCTCAAAGCGGCAGCGCTGATCGCCGTCGCGGCGACGGTGACGGAAAGCATCATTCCGCCGCTTCCAGGGCGAGGCGCCCGGCAAGGCGTCGGCGCCGGAGGAACCAGATGCCGGCGAGAAGCAGCAGGATGTCGACGGTCAGGACATCGGGCTGGCGGTGGAGGATCGCCTCGGCCCAGGACATGCCGCCGGCTGCCAGGCGCAGCACGGGCAGGCCGACGCAGGTGATGCCGAGAAGACGCAGGTATCGGGCTTCGAGCGACCCGCGGTCCGGGGCGGCGACACCGACGGCGATGACGGCGGCCGCGCCGGCGACGAAGCTCCACGGCGTCCAGAGGAACGGATCCGCTGCCGGCGCCGCCAGGAGGAAGCCCCAGGCCGAGGCCAGCATCGCCAGGGGCAGACCCCAGGCGAAGATGTCGACCGCCCGGGCGAAACCGTCCCAGACGGCGGCGCCGGCGCGGCGGCGGGTCCAGAGGTGAAGGCCGGACAGCGTCACGAAGCAGAGCGCCACCCCGAGCGCACCCCAGACGATGCGCGAGACTACGCCGGCGAAATGGCCGAAATGCAGGGGATACATCAGCCCGTAGAGGGCGCCCCCGACCGATGGCGCCGCACCGACCTGGGGCTGCCGGCCGAGGAAGGCGCCGGCCGCACCGTCGTAGAGGTTCGTGACATAGAGCACGCCGCCCGCCGCGGGGTCGTGCCAGACATGCACCCTCGCGTCGGCGCGGCCGAAGCGCGCGATCTCGACGAAGGTGACCGGCCCCGGCGTCCGGCTTCGCGACTCGGCGAGGATGGCGTCGAGATCCGCGAGCGGCGCGGGAGCGGCGTCTTCGGCCACCGGCGGCTCGAAGAGCGCCGCGGACATCGCCTCTTCATCGCCGCCAAAGGCGATCGAGGCGAGCAGCGGGAAACCGATGGTGCTGGCGAAGCTCAGGAACGATCCGGTGAAGGCCAGCACGAAGGCGAAGGGCAGGCTCCAGCTCGCGGCCAGAACGTGTCGATCCCGGGCCGAGACCAGCCGCCCGCCGGGGCGCTCGGCGACGAAGAGGTCGCGCAGCAGGTGCCGGTGCATGAGCAGCCCCGAGATCACGGCGGCCATCATCGCCAGGCCGAGGATGCCGGTGACGATCAGGCCCCAGGGGCTCGGCAGATAGAGCTGGACATGCAGGTCGACGAGAAATCGCCGGAGCGCGCTGTCCTCCCAGGCCGCGGGCTGATCCCAGATGAAGCCCTCGTTGCGCTCGAGAACCTCGCCCGAGGCGGCGTCGAGGCGCAGGATCGTTCCGAGGTCGTCCGGCTCCCCGGTCTTCGGGTTCTCGGCGTGGGTGTGGAAGAAGGCGAAGATGTCGCGCCCCTCGCCCGCCCAGATGGCGATGTCATCGCGGTAGGCGGCGTCGACATCCGCCGCCGCGGTCCGGATCCGGGCGTCGATCGGCACGTCGAGCGGACTGGCCGCTCGGACGCCGCCAGCCGACCAGCGACCGATCTCGCCGCTGAAGACCGCCACCGTCCCGGTCGCGATCACCGTATAGAGCAGCAGCCCCAGGATAGTGCCCGACCATCCGTGAACCGCTGTCAGCCGTCGCAATTGCGCCTGTGAGAGCCTGCTCATCGCGTCACCCCATCGTCACGGCCACGAGAAGCCCCTGCCCGAGCGTCAGGGCCGCGAGCACCGCAGCACAGCGCGGAAGCTCCGGCTCGAGACAGGCATAGAAGAACGGAACCGCCCAGAGCAGCGGCGTCAGCACGATCGCAAGCACGATGTCGTCGACGCCACCGGGCCCGGCTGGCAGCCAGAGCGGCATCGCCGCCATGGTCGCGAGCGATGCGAGCAAGGCGGCCGGACCGGCCAGGAGCCAGCGCGCGGCGCGTGGATATGCAGCGATAGCGCCGCCGCACGCGCTTCCGATCCGCCGAGCCTTGACGAATACGCTGCGGTGGCGAGCGGTCATCGCACGTCGAACCGGACGGGTGCGGTGATGCTGCGCGGTGCGCCGGGAGGCGGCGCCGGCACCGGCGAGGCGCGGCGGATGAGGGCCAGGACCGCCTCGTCGAGCTCGGCATGGCCGGAGGAGCGCATCAGCTGGGCCGATTGCACGGCACCGCGATCGTCGATCCGGAACCGCACGAGCACGACGCCCTCCTCCCGGCGGCGGCGCGCCCCGGAGGGGTACCGCTTGAGCCGTTCGAGATGCGCCATAAGCTGCGCCTGCCACTTCGCCGGCGAGACGCCGCGATTGCCGGTGGCCGGGCGCGGCGCCGCGGTGGCTTCGGCCTGCTCGGTCCTGACCTGCGCCCGGGCGGCGGCACGGGATTGCTGCGCCGGGCGGGGTTTGTCGACCTCCTCGACCTCCTCGACCTCCTGCGCCTTCGGCGCCTCGACGACGCGCAGCTCGTCCGGGCGCGACAGCGGGCGCGTCTCGGCCGGCTCCGCCTCGGGCAGCACCACCTCCGGCTGAACCGCCGGCCGCACGTCGGCCATCGGCGTCGGCTGGAGCTCCGGCGGGGGCGGCAGCGTCGTCGGCGCATCCGGTGCCGCGGCCTCGGCGGCCGGGGCCGGCGGGACCGGCGCCGCCATGCTGTCCGGTGCGTCCACGTCGATCTCGGGCGCGTCCATCAGGTCCGGGGCGACCCGCTCGTCCGCGGCCTGCGGCGCGACCGGCATCGGCGCGAGATCGATGGTGATCGCCGGAGGCGCGGACAGTTCCGGCAAGGGCGCCGCCGGCTGCCTGAGCGCCAGCAGCGCCGCCACGCTATGCGCCGCGACCGCCACGCCCGCCGCCGCCAGCCAGAGCGCCGCCTGTCCGGCACCCGGCCGGTCCGGCTCCAGGAACATGGCATCCGCGGCGCTCACGGCTGGTCCGGTCCGGTTGCCGTACCGGTCTCCAGGGCGACCAGTGCCACCTTCAGGTATCCCGCGGCACGCATGAGGTCCATGACCTCCATCAAGGCACCATAGGGAACGCTCGAATCGGCCCGCAGGAAGATCCGCGTCTCCCTGTCACCCTTCGCGACGCGCTCCAGGGCCTCTCCCAGACCGTCGCGCCCGACCGCCTGCTCGCCCAGGGTGAGGCCGAGATCCCCCCCGACCGTCAGGTAGACCGGATCGGGGGGCCGCGGCGCCGGGGTGGCGGTGGAACTCGGCAGGTCGACGGCCACGTCGACCGTCGCCAGCGGTGCGGCGATCATGAAGACGATCAGCAGGACCAGCATCACGTCGATGAACGGCGTCACGTTGATCTCGTGCGCTTCCTCGAAGCCGTCCTCCGCCGTCCTCGGCCCCAGACTCCCCGCCATCCCCGCTACTCCGCCGCCCGCGCGATCACGGCCGGAACCAGCCGCCGGTGATCGAGGTCGCGGCTGACCAGCCGTTCGACGGCGGCGGCGGCATCGGCGAGCCGCGCCCGGTAGCCCGCGATCCATCGCGCGAAGGCGTTGTAGATGACGACCGCCGGAATCGCGGCCACGAGCCCGAGCGCCGTCGCGAGCAGCGCCTCGGCGATCCCGGGCGCCACCACTGCGAGATTGGTGGTCTGCGCCTCGGAAATGCCGATGAAGCTGTTCATGATGCCCCAGACGGTGCCGAAGAGCCCCACGAACGGCGCCGTGGCACCGACGGTCGCGAGAATTCCGACCCCCAGGTTGAGCCGGCGGACGGCCCGCGCCTCGATCCGGGACAGATGCGAGGACACGCGCGCCAGAAAACCGCCGCCTTCGCCGTGATAGACCTCGGCCGGGGCACTTGTCGCCTCGTGCCGGGCGGCCCGCACCATCGCCGTCAGCGGCCCGCGCCGGCCGGCCAGCGCCGATTCCGCCTGCTCGAGGGTACCGGCGGCCAGAACGAACGGCAGGGTCCGCCCGAGCCGCGCGCCCGCCACGAGGATCTCGAGGCTCTTGGCGAACCAGATCGTCCAGGTGACGAGCGAGGCGAGCGCAAGGCCGATCAGCACCGCCTGCACGACCCAGTCGGCAGCGATGAACATTCCCCAGGGCGAAAGATCCTGCGGCAGCGACAGCTCGGCGCGCGGATCCGCAACGGCCTCCACCGTTTCCACCCGGGCGGCCCCCCCCGTCGGCGCCCCTTCGGATCCGATCGGGTCCTGCGCGACGCTGCCTTGCGGGCCTTCCGGGGCCGAATCGGTCGGTGGCGCCGGAACGGTCGAGGGCGGAAGCGCGGATACCGGCGCATCGACGGGCGCGCCGACCGCCCCACTCGGATCCGCGGCAGCCGGGGCCGTCGCCGGGTCGGATCCGCCCTGCTGCCCCGAACCGCCGGGGCCGGCGCTATCCTGCGCCATGGCCGCCGTTCCCAGAACCACCGCAAGCATGCATCCGGCCAGATGCACCCGCCCGAACGGCGTGCGCCCGCGACCCGCTGCCACCATCGTATCAACCCGCCTCATGTCCCCTCCAGGTCGGCCGTCGCAGCCAGATCGTCGACCGGCAACGCGCCCTCGCACCATCCGCAAACTCTTCGGAACCCAAGGGGAACCGTATACCCTTCTTTTTTAGTCGGGATTGCGGCGATTGCCAACCGGTGGCCGCTCCGTTCCGCCCGCTGCGGAGCGGACCGGGAGTGCATGCCGCCCGGTTTGGCATGACGACCTAGAGTCTTCAGTTCGTTCGACTATTTTTGTCAGGCATAGCGCCCCTTTCCGATCGCCCGGCCTCGCGCCCGCGAACGGTGGCCCGCCGCGCAAGGTCTCACGCCGCTAACCCGCGGAACGGGCATGCGAAACGCCCGGCCGCGAGGTTCGGAACGATTCGCTCGCGCGCTTGCCCTCGGCGGCGGACTCACAGCCGAGGCGGAGCGCCGCCGGCGTGGCATTGGTCACGCGACCTGCCCTTCCTGAATGCCATGGGCTTCACGCCGAGGCCCGTCACGCCCCCTGCCCGCCCGCGCTGCGTGAGCCTGAAGAACTCGACCGCTCCGCCATCGACCGCGAAACCACACGCCGAACGTCTTCTTCGCAAGCAATCGCCCTCGGGCAGCATGTGGCGGATCTCCGCGAGGACGGCCGCGGGCCTCGCGCCCGCCGCGCCGCTCGCGGTGCCGGACATCCATCGCGGCCTGCAGGTCTTCGCGCCGGGCGGGGACTCATTCTCGACGAAGACCGCCGGTTCCGGCGCGACAAAGAGATCGTTGCGGATGGCGGATGGTGGCTTTACTTCTGTGCGTCCGATGATGCTTCCTGCTCGGCAAGCATCGTCGCCTTCGGGAAAGGTCCGATCGTTGAGTGTAAGATCCAGTGCCCGGCATTCGGTCTGAGAGCTTCGCGCATCGGGCCGCGCGCGCGGGGAATCGCGCTGCAGCCTGTTCGGATCGTCGCGGACATGTCTACAACCCTACAGAAGATTGTAGACAAACTTGCGTGACTGTGTCAACAGATCGGCCGAACCGAGCCAGCCGCCGAACCGGGGGCGGTGCCGGTTGAATGCGAGGTTCCGCCGGATTGCGCCGACGAATGATTGTTGCAACGCGCCGGTCCTCTGCCGGCACGAAAGGGGAGGGAATCCATGTCGTCCAACAATACCAAGGTGGCTGCAGATCGGCAGGCGGCGCTCGACTACCATGAGTATCCGAAGCCCGGGAAGCTCGAGATCCGGGCCACCAAGCCGATGGCCACCGGACGCGACCTCTCCCGAGCCTATTCGCCGGGCGTCGCCGAGGCCTGCCTCGAGATCGCGAAGGATCCGGACGATGCGCGGCGCTATACCGCCAAGGGCAACCTCGTCGCGGTGATCTCGAACGGCACGGCGGTGCTCGGCCTCGGCAATATCGGGGCGCAGGCCGCCAAGCCGGTGATGGAAGGCAAGGCGGTCCTCTTCAAGAAATTCGCCGGCATCGACTGCTTCGACATCGAGGTGGACGAGAACGACCCCGAGCGGCTGGCCGATCTCGTCTGCCGGCTGGCGCCGACCTTCGGGGCGGTGAACCTCGAGGACATCAAGGCGCCGGATTGCTTCGTGGTCGAGCGGATCTGCCGCGAGCGGATGTCGATCCCGGTCTTCCACGACGACCAGCACGGCACCGCGATCGTCGCCGCGGCGGCGGCGGTCAATGCGCTCCGGATCGTCGGCAAGCGCCTCGAGGACATCCGCATCGTCGCGCTCGGGGCGGGGGCGGCGGGCATTGCCTGCCTCAAGATGCTGATGGCGATGGGCGCGCGCGCCGAGAACATCCTGATGCTCGATTCGAAGGGCGTCATCCATGCCGAGCGCAGCGGATTGTCGCCGGAGAAGGCGGAGTTCGCCCGCGAGACCGGGCTCAGGACCATCGACGAGGCGCTGGAAGGCGCCGACCTGTTCCTCGGCGTCTCCGGCCCGGGCCTCCTGACCGGCGAGATGGTGGCGCGCATGGCCGAGGGGCCGATCATCTTCGCGCTCGCCAACCCGACGCCCGAGATCATGCCCGAGGAGGCGCGGGCCGCCTCGCCCAAGGCGCTGATCGCGACCGGCCGCTCGGATTACCCCAACCAGGTCAACAACGTCCTCTGCTTCCCCTTCATCTTCCGCGGCGCGCTCGACGTAGGCGCGACCGAGATCAACGAGGCGATGAAGATCGCCTGCGTCGAGGCGATCGCGGAGCTCGCCCGGGCCACCACCTCGGCCGAGGTGGGCGTGGCCTACCAGGGCGAACGGCTGACCTTCGGGCCGGACTATCTGATCCCAAAGCCCTTCGATCCGCGCCTGCTGCCCACCGTCGCCACCGCCGTGGCGAAGGCGGCGATCGATTCGGGCGTGGCCACGCGCGAGCTCGACCTCGACGCCTACCGGCAGCGCCTGCAGACCCAGGTCTACCGCTCGGCGCTGATCATGCGGCCGGTCTTCGAGGCGGCGCGCCAGGTCCAGCGCCGGATCGTCTTTGCCGAGGGCGAGGAGCCGCGTGTCCTGCGCGCCGCCCAGGCGATGCTGGAGGAGACCACCGACCGGCCGATCCTGATCGGCCGCCCGGAGGTGATCGAGATGCGGCTCGAGCGCGAGGGCCTCACGCTGAAGCCCAACCAGGATTTCGAGCTGGTCAACCCCGAGAGCGACACCCGCTTCCGCGACTATTGGGGGAGCTATTTCGAGATCATGCGCCGCAAGGGCGTCACGCCCGACCAGGCCAAGTCGATCCTGCGCACCAACACCACCGCCATCGCCGCGGTGATGGTGCACCGCGGCGAGGCCGACAGCATGATCTGCGGGACCGTCGGCCCCTATGTCTGGCACCTGCGCCACGTCCGCGAGGTGCTCTCGACGGATGAGCTGCATCCGGTGGGCGCGCTCTCGCTGATCATCCTCGACAAGGGGCCGCTCTTCGTGGCGGATACCCACATCAACATCGAGCCGACCGGGCAGCAACTCGCCGAGACCGTGCTCGCCGCCGCCCGCCATGTCCGCCGGTTCGGGATCGATCCCAAGGTGGCGGTCTGCTCGGGCTCGCAGTTCGGCAATCTCGACAGCCGGTCGGGGCGGGTCTCGCAGGAAGCACTGGCGATCCTCGACGGCGCGGCGCAGGACTTCGAATACGAGGGCGAGATGCACACCGATGCGGCGCTCGACCCCGAGCTCCGCGAACGGCTGTTCCCCGGCGGACGCCTGACGGGTCGGGCCAATGTGCTGGTCTATACCAACACCGACGCGGCGGGCGCGGCGCGCAACCTGCTCAAGTCCGTCGCCGATGGCCTCGAGGTCGGCCCGATCCTGATGGGGATGGGCAACCGTGCCCATATCGTCACGCCCGGGGTGACCGTGCGGGGCCTGCTCAACATGGCAGCGCTCGCCGGAACCCCGGTCGCGAGCTACGGCTGAGCCCCGGATCCGATCCGCGGGGCCGGTCGGGACGCTTACCCGACCGGCCCCCGGGCCGCCCGGCATCGGGGCCGCTCCAAGATGCGACGGACACTTGAGGAGAACCTCAGTGCCGGCGGTGAAATTATCGGGGTGAGACGGACCCTTGTCGCGATCCTCTCAAGTGTTGCGTCCACGAACCTACCGGCGACCGGCTGAGCCTCGACACGCCGGTCTGCGGAAGGCCCCCATGAGCGAGCAAGCCCCGAACTGCGAGCAATCGATGGCCGATCTTGCCTTTGCCCGGCTGGTCGCCAGGCTCTGGGACGGTACGCTGACCGCCGGGCAGTTCCTGTCCATGCCCCAGCTCGTCGATCTGCTCGATCTGCCGCTCGCCGCCACGCGCGAGGTGGTCAAGCGCGCGGAAGCCCGCGAGCTCATGTCCATCCTGCCGAAGCGCGGTGTGCAGGTGATGACGGCCAGTCCGGATGTCATCCGCAACTGCCTGGATCTCCGCACGATCCTCGAGGAGCAGGGCGCCCGGCGGCTGATCGAAACCTCGGCAGCCTTGCCCCTCGATGCTCTGCGCGCCGATCATCGCGCGGTTCTGGAGGCGGCCCGAAGCGGCATTCGTCCAGACATGGCCGAAGGCGCCATGGCCACCGGTCTCAGGCTCCATGACGCGCTCGCCACCGGTCTGGACAACCCGGTCGCGGCGGCGGTCTACCGGGCGAACCGCGACCGTCTGGCCGTGATCCGCAATGCCCGGCCGTTCCTGCCCGACCGGCTCGTCTCTGCCATGGAGGAGCACCTCGCCATCATCGACGCCCTGGCATGCCGCGACACCGTCGCAGCCGTCGATGCGATCCGCACCCACTACCGCAACACGCTTCGGTGGCGCGGCATTCTTATCTAGCCCTGGGGCCGTGACCGACCGATTCCCGCCGGAACGATGCGTCGACGCCTCGATGACCGGCCCGGGCGCGCCTATCGGAAGATGGAGGCGAAATCCGGCTCCTGCTCGTCCTCGACTTCCAGTCGCAATGTTCCTTCCAGATGGATCAGATGCTCCCGCATGAGGTGGCGGGCTTGCTCCGCATCGCCCTGCGCCAGGGCATCGACGATCGACTGATGCTCTTCGACCGGGCAGCTCGGCATCAATCCGCCGCCGTAGATGCTGACGATGAGGGAGCATTGCGAGAGCACCGGCTCCAGGATGCTCAGAAACACGCGGCTGCCCGACTGGCGCGCCAGCGTGACATGGAACTCGCCGGCCATGCGTATGGCTTCGCGCCGCTGCCCCCGGTGCCGCGCCGCGACCTCGGACCGGACATGCGCGCGGAGCTTGCGCATGGTGGCCGGTTCCGGATGGGCCGCGACCCGCTCGACCACGAGATCCTCGAGGCTTCGGCGGGCGTTGAAGATGTCGCGTGCATCGCTTCCGGTGGGCTTGATGACGAAGGCGCCCCGGTTCGGGATCAGATCGACGAGCTTCTGGTGGGAAAGCGTCAGGAGGACGCGCCGGATCCGCGCCCGGCTGACGGAGAAGGCGGAGGCGAGCGCCTCCTCGCCGAGCTTCGTCCCCGGGCGAAGCCGCTGCTCGTAGATCGCCTTGATGATGTCGTTGAGGACTCGCTGCTCGATGGGCGGGAGGCGTTCGTCCGGCGACCGGAACTCGTTCGGTTCTTCATGTGCGCCCACAGGTCAGCCACCCTTTCCGTCGACGTGCTCCGCCCATGCGAGGCGAATTCCCCGAGCGCATGCCGAGCGGCCATCCGCGATCACCATCTCGCGCGATGTGAACAATAGCGATTGCCGGGGTTCAGTCAAGAATCTGGGATCCGGACGTTTTCTGCAGTCCCGCTCACGCGGGCCGAACCTCGATCATAAATTGTGCACAACTATGGTTGACATTGTTTACGATCTGACCTAGAGGCCGAAGACCGAAGGAAGCCGATGCCCTCGGCCAACAGGATCATGACCATCATTCGACCCCAACGGGAGGCGCCCATGGACGCAAGAGTCCGAACCGATCATTCCCTGTCCACGACGCTCGTCCTGTCGCGATCGGAGGTGGAGGGCCTGGTGACGATGGCCGAGGTCGTCGCCGAGGTGGAGACGGCTTTCGCCGACATCTCCAACGGCATCGCCGCACAGCCGGCGGCGGTCGCGATGTCGCTCGCCTCCAGCACGGCGGCCTTCCTGGCGATGCCGGCGCTGGCCGACCGCCAGGGCCTCGCCGTCATCAAGCTGCTCGCCGATATCCCCGACAACGCGGCGCGGGACCTCGCGGTGCAGCGGTCGGTGATCGCGCTGGTATCGCAGACGACCGGCGCACCGCTGGCGATCTTTCACGGGCAGATCCCGACCCGGATCAGGACGGCGGCGACGAGCGCCGTCGGCACCCGGCATCTTTCGCGCCCCGACAGCCGCGTGCTCGGCCTGGTCGGCGCCGGCGCCCTCGCCGTCGAACATATCCGCTCGCATCTCGAAGTCCGCCCGATCGAGCGCGTGCGCGTCTGGTCGCGGACCAGGGCCACCGTTTCCCGCTTCATCGAGCGGATCGGCCGCGAGTTTCCGGGGCTTGAAGTGGAGGGCGCGGAATCCCCGCGCGAGGTCTTTGCGGGCTCCGACATCGTCTGCACATTGACCCCCTCCCGCGAGCCTGTCGTCGAGGGCGCCTGGTTCAAGCCGGGCCTTCATATCAACGCGGTCGGAGCGCCGCCGCGGCCGGATCACCGCGAGATCGACTCGGCCGGAATGGCCAGGGCGCGGATCGTCCTCGACAGCATCCCGATGGCGATGCACGATTCCGGCGACCTGCTGCTGGCTCTCGCGGACGGCGCGATCACCAAGGAGCAGGCCATGACGGAGCTCGGCGACGTCGTCACCGGCAAGGCTCCGGGGCGGACCTCCCCGGAGGACATCACGCTCTTCAATTCCGTCGGGCTCGCCATCCAGGACCTGGCGATCTGCAACCTCATGCTGGAAAGAGCCCGCGAGAAGGGTCTCGGTCAGGAGATCGACCTGAGCGCCTGAGGGCCACGAACGACCATCTGTGGCGGCTCGCCTCCAGCGACCGCCAGCCTGCACCGGAACCGAAAACTCCAATCAATAGCTGTGGGCCCATCACAGCTACATGGAACATTTTTACTTCTTGGGAGGAACAAGAATGGACAGCAACTTCTTCTGGCGCAAGGGGGACTGGGGAGGATACTTCGGCCTTCTGGCCAACAACCTGACCAATCTGCTGACGATGATCGGCCTGCTCCTTTTCGTGGTCGGGTTCCCCGAGGACATCGTCTACGGGCGGATCGCGCCGGCCTTCGGTCTCGCCGTCTTCTCGGCCAGCATGGCCTACACGTATTTCGCCTATCGGCTGGTCAAGGCCACCGGTCGCAGCGACGTCACGGCGCTGCCGTCGGGCCCGAGCTCGCCCTCGATCTTCACGGTGACGTTCCTCGTCATCCTGCCCGTCTACCTGCAGACTCAGGATCCGGAATTCGCGATCCAGATCGCGCTGGTCTGGTGCGTGGTCGAAGCGGCGATCCTCGGCCTCGGCTCGCTCGTGGGCGAGACGATCCGGCGGACGATCCCGCGCACGGTGCTGCTGTCCTGCCTCGCCGGCCTGGGGCTGCTGCTGCTGGCGATGAACCCGATGCTGCAGTCGTTCGAGGCCCCGACCGTCGCATTCGCCGTCCTGGCGCTGATCTTCATCAACTGGTTCGGCAAGAAGCCGATCCTGCCGAAGGTCCCGACCGGGTTCCTGCTGCTCGCCACCGGTACGACCCTTGCCTGGGTCTTCGGCCTGCAGAGCCCGGCGGCCGTCGCGGCTTCGCTCAGCACCTTCGGCTTCAACCCGCCGTCGCTGCATGTCACGAGCTTCCTCCAGGGACTGCCGCATGCCCTGCCCTACCTCGCCTCGGCGGTTCCGCTCGGCCTGGCCAACTACGTCTTCGACCTCGAGAACATCGAGAGCGCACATGCCGCGGGCGATCCCTACCCGACCCGTCAGGTCATGATGGCCAACGGCCTGTGCTCCGCGCTCGGCGCCATGTTCGGCAACCCGTTCCCGGTGACGGTCTACATCGGCCATGCCGGCTGGAAATCGATCGGCGCCGGCACCGGCTACACGCTCTTCACCGGGATCTCGATGCTGCTGGTGACGCTCTTCGGGCTCGGGGCCTTCCTGCTCGCGCTGATCCCGATGGTCGCGGTGGTTCCGATCCTCGTCTATATCGGCGTGGTGACCTGCAACCAGGTGGTCCGCGAATCGCCGAAGAACGAGGTGCCGGTGATCTTCATCACCATGTTCCCCTGGATCGCGAACTGGGCGCTCACGCTGACCAACAATACGCTGGCCGCCGCGGGGACCGCCGCCAACACGATCGGCCTCGATACCCTCGCTCACAAGGGCGTCTATTATCAGGGGCTGTCGAACCTCGGAAACGGCGCGCCGCTCAGCAGCATGACCTGGGGATGCATCGCGATCTTCGCGATCACCGACCGCCCCATCCGCGGCGCGATCGCGGCCCTGGTCGGTGCGGTGCTGACGTTCCTCGGCGTGATCCATGCCCATACCGTTGGAATCGCGCAACCCCATGCCATGCCGATCCTCTATGGCTATTGCATGATCGCGGGGATCTTCGGGCTGAAGTACTATCTCAATCAGCGTGACGAGCGCCTGATGGCATCCGCCAGCCCCGTCGGGGAATAGGATCGGGCCGGGTACCGGCACCATCCGATCACGCAGCGGCGCGCGCTTTCCCCAGAGGGATCGGCTCGCGCCGCTGCTGCCGTTCTGGCCCCCAATTCCGGAAGTGCCGGAGCACCTCGACCGCCAGGCCTCGCAGCGAGCGTTGACCCGTGATGTTCATTGACAATCTCCGATCGTATTGTGTACAATAACTGCATCGTTTGCGAACGATATCATGCAATCTCAGGGAGGGCAGACGCATGGGAAGATTTCTACCGAGCTTGTCGCGGCGCGGCTTCATGGGGAGCGTCGGGGTCGGAAGTCTCGCTTTGGGGGTCGGGGCCGGCATGGCGCGGCGGGCCGGCGCGGCCGAGCCCGCTGGGATGATCGACGTCAGTGTCGTCACCACCCCCGACATCGGCGTGGAGGTGCTGCCGGACGCCTATTACCTGACCAACGTCCGTCTCGAGACCGGCTTTGTCGAGGAAGAGAAGCCCTGGCTCGACGAGCCGGTCATCACCCACACCGATACCGAACTGAAGACGCTGCGCATCGCCGACGGCAAGATCGCCGAGATCCTGGACAATGCGGCGCCGATTCCGCCCGAGGCCGCGGCCTATGACGCGCAGGGCCAGGTGATGCTGCCGACCTTCCGCGACATGCACATCCACCTGGACAAGACCTTCTACGGCGGACCCTGGGAGGCGACGCTTCCCACCGAGCATGGCCGGGCGGATCGCGTCGCCCAGGAGCGGGAAATGCTGCTCAAGCTCCTGCCGATGGCCGAGGAGCGCACGGCCGCGATGATCCGGCTGATGCATTCGCAGGGCACCACGGTCTGCCGCAGCCATTGCAACGTCGACCCGGTCAGCAAGCTCGGCAATCTCGAGCATCTCAAGAACTCGTTCGCGCGCTTCCAGGACACGCTTCAGTCCGCCATCATCATCTTCCCGCAGCACGGCCTGCTGGCCTCCGACAGCGTCGGCCTGATGCGCGAGGCGCTGGAATCGGGCGGCGTCAGCTTCGTCGGCGGCGTCGATCCCTCCTCCTTCGACAATGCGATGGAGGAGTCGGTCGACACCACGGTCCAGCTCGCGGTCGATTACAACGTCGGGATCGACATCCATGTCCACGAGCCGCGCGAGACCGCCATTCCGGCGTTCAACCGCATCATGGACCACATGGAAGAGAACCCGCAGCTGCAAGGCAACGTGACCTTCAGCCACGCCTATGGCCTGGCGGAACTCTCCCCCGAAGAACTCGCCGACATCGCCGCCCGCATGAAGGCGCTCGGGGTCGACTTCGCCGGCGGCGTGCCGATCGGCAAGGGTCAGATGCCGCTGCGCGAACTGCACGAGGCCGGCATCAACGTGATGAGCGGCACCGACAGCGTGATCGACTGGTGGGATTCCTTCGGCAATTGCGATATTCTGCAGAAGGCGAGCGAAATCGCCCGGATGCAGTATCGCAGCACCGAATTCGAGATCAGCCGCACGCTCGGCTATGCGACCGGCTTCGTCACGCCGCTCAACGACGCGGGCGAGCAGGTGTGGCCGAAGGCCGGCGACGAAGCGAGCTTCAACCTCCTGCCGGCCAGCTGCTCGGCCGAGGCGGTGGCGCGTCTGCCCGTCCGCAATGCCGTGTTCCACAAGGGCAAGCTCGCCTACGGCAACCTTCCCAAGGCAGGCTGACCACCCGCTCTCCCGAGACCGCTCGGTCGGCGTTCCGAGATCGACGGAGGGCAGCGCGAGCCGCCCGCAAACACCTGAAGGCGGCCGCGATCTCATGCCACGCGGCGAGATCCTCTGCCCTGCCGCCCTCCGGCTCATCGACCGATCGCAGGAGCCCTCGGTGTCGATGGCGGAACTCTGTCTCCGCCGGGAGCATCCGGACGGCGGAGCGGTCCGGGTGGCTGTGGCGCCCTGGCGCGGGGTCGAGGCGGACCGCGTCCGGCGTGAGGCCGCCATGGGCGGCGTTCCGTCATGTTCCGCGGCTCAAGCGATGCCGCTTGGTTGAGGTCGGCGCCCCGGCCGGGGCGCCGATCGTCCTATACGGTCCCGCCCAGCGACCCCTCCAGCTGGGCGAGTTCCTGGCCGCCCGCCATGAGATCCTGGAGCTGTTCCGGCGTGATGTCGCCGCGCTTGGCGGTGCCGAGCGTCTTGCCGCGGTTGAGCACGGTGAAGCGGTCGCCCACCGACATGGCGTGCCGCACGTTATGTGTGATGAAGACGACGCCGATGCCCTGCTTGCGGACCCGGTCGATGGTCGCCAGGACGTTCGAGGTCTGCCGCACGCCGAGCGCCGAGGTCGGCTCGTCGAGGATGAGCACCTTCGCGCCGAAATAGACCGCGCGGGCGATCGCCACGGTCTGGCGCTCGCCGCCCGAGAGCGTCCCCACCGCCTGATCGGGCCCGCGGAGGTTGATGCCCATGTTGCGCATCTCCTCCACCGTCACCCTGTTCGCCTTCGCGGCATCGAGGCGCTTGAAGAGCCCCCTGCCCTTGGTCGGCTCGCGCCCCATGAAGAAGTTCCTCGTCACGCTCATCAGCGGGATCATCGCCAGATCCTGGAACACCGTGGCGATGCCCGCCTCCATGGCGTCGCGCGGGCTGTCGAAGTCCATGTGCTTGCCTTCGAAGAAGATCTCGCCGGCGCTCGGCTTGTGCACGCCCGACATGGTCTTGATGAAGGTCGACTTGCCGGCGCCGTTGTCGCCCAGGAGGCAATGGCATTCCCCGGGGCGCACGTCGAAGCTGACGCCGGCGAGCGCGATGATGTTGCCGAAATGCTTCTCGATGTCCCGCATTTCGATGATGGAGGCAATGTTCGGCGCGTCGCCGTGATGGAAGGTCGAGTCCTGGGTCATCTCAGCGCTCCCCCGTCACACGCTTGCGGATCGCGTTGTTGAACAGGACCGCGATCAGGAGCATGGCGCCCAGGAAGACCTGGAACCAGTCCTGATCGAAATCGGTATAGGTCAGGCCGATGACCACCATGCCGAAGATGATCGCACCGAAGAAGGCGCCGATCGCCGAACCGTAGCCGCCGGTCAGCAGGCAGCCGCCGATCACCGCGGCGATGATCGCCTCGAACTCCTTCTGGAATCCGCGGCGGGCGTCGGTGGAGCCCGAATCCATCACCGTGATGATCGCGACCAGCGCGGCGCAGCAGGCCGTCAGCATGAAGAGCGAGACCTTGACCTTCTTCACCGGGACGCCGGAGTTCGAGGCCGCGTTCGCATCGCCGCCGCTGGCAAAGATCCAGTTGCCGACGGGCGTGCGCAGCAGCACGTAGGTCGCCGCGATCGCCATCGCGATGAACCAGACGATCTCGACGGGGACGCCGGGCACCTTCGGCGCGCCGTTGTTGAAGGTCTCCACAAGTCCGGCGCGGCCGAGCGCCTCGAAGAGGCCCTTGAAGGCGTCGCCCGAGAAGACCGGGGCGAGCCAGTCGTCCTGGACGGCCTCGCGCACGCCGCGGAGCTGGGTCGAGCCGCCGGTCGCGAGCTTCAGCCCCACCAGGGACAGGCCGCGCAGGATGAAGAGGAAGGCCAGCGTCACGATGAAGGACGGCAGGCCCGAGCGGATCACGATGGTTCCGTTGATCGAACCGACCAGGGCCGCGAAGATGAAGGTCGCCGGGATGGCGACGATCAGCGGCAATCCCCAGTTCACCACGCAGACCGCGAAGAACAGCCCGGCAAAGGCCACCATCGAGCCGATGGAGAGGTCGAACTCGCCGCCGATCATCAGGAGCGCGGCGCCGATGGCGAGGATGCCGAGCTGCGCCGCCGGGGTCATGAAGTTCATGAAGCCCGCCATGGTGAACATCGACCGGTCGGCCGTGACCAGGAAGAAGAGGACGACCAGGACCACGCCCGCGATCGCGCCGAGCTCCGGCCGCTTCATGAGTTTCGAGCCGAACGATTCCGCCTTGAGCCGCTCGTCGACGGTATGAGCATCTGCTTGGGTCATGTTTCCCCCCGTCATTTCCGGTCGGGGGCGGACCGCCGCGGCGCCGCCCCCGGTTTCAGACGATTCCGCCGGTCAGCGGATGCCCTGCGCGGACAGCTCGATCACCTGTTCTGCCTTGTCCTGGGTGATCAGGTTCGGGCCGGAGGGCACGTCGCCGCCCGGGACGAGACCGAATTGGGCGTTGAGCGCCAGGAAGACCACGGGAAGGTAGCCCTGGAGGAACTGCTGCTGGTCGATGGCGAAGGCCGCGTCGCCGTCGACGATCGCCTGCAGGAAGCCGGCCGAGAGATCGAAGCTCGCCAACTTCACGTCGCCGCCACCGCGGCCGACCGCCTTCACCGCCGCGACCGAAGGCTCGCCCGCCGTCGGCGCGCCGAGCGCCATGACCGTGTCGACCTCGGGATCGGCGTCGAGCGCCGCGCGGACCTTCGATTCGACCTCCGTCGGATCGTTGCCCGTCGGCAGGACCTCGGCGTTGCCCCCGAAGCCCTCGATGAAGCCCTCGCAGCGGAGGTCGAGCGCCACGTTGCCGACTTCCTGGTTGACGCAGATGCCCTTGGTGCCGCCCATCTCGGCCAGCGCTTCACCCGCGATCTTTCCGGCGGTGAACTCGTCCTGCCCGACATGGAGCAGCGCGCCGAGGTCGTGGGCCACGTCGGATCCCGAATTCATCGAGATGATCGGGATGCCGGCCTGCGCCGCCCGCTCGATCGAGGGCCCCAGCGCGTCGGCGTCGGGGATCGACACCACGAGCCCGTCGGGCTCCTGGTTCACGGCGGCGTCGATGAGCTGCGACATGGCCACCATGTCGAAGGTCTCGGGCGAGCGGAAATCCACGCTGGCGCCGGTATCCTCGGCAGCCTTGTCGACGCCGTTCTTCACCACCGACCAGAACGGGTCGTTGGCCTGTCCATGCGCCACCACGATGATGTTCTGCGCGAGAGCCGGCGCTGCGACGGCGATCGCGCTCGCCGCGAGTGCGCCTCTGACGAAATGCTTCATGCTTTCCCCCCTTCTGGGTTGCTGTTTGAGGCCGCCCGGGCGGCCCTCTCCTTCGGCCCATCGGCCGAATCTCATGCGCCCATTTCCTTCAGCGCCAGCACCGAAGCCGCGAGCTGCGCCTCGACGACGTCCGGAGTGTCGCTGCCCTTGACCGGCGTGAAGGGGTCGGGTCCGGGAGCATTGGTCTCGAGGATGATCGGCCCCCCATAGCCGATCCGGTCCAGGGCGGCCAGTTGAGCCGCGAAGTCGGTATGGCCCTCGCCGATGCCGCAGCGATTGCTGTCGGCGGCGTGATAGAGACCGATGCTCCCGCCGCCGGCCAGCAGGGCGGCGACGGGATCGGCCTCCTCGATGTTCATGTGATAGGCGTCCGGCAGGAGTTTGAGATTGCCCGCGCCGACCTGGGCGAGAAGCTCGAGCCCCGCCCGAACCGTTCGCACCTGATGGGTCTCGTAGCGGTTCAGGATCTCGAAGACGACCTCGAGCCCGCGCCTCTCGGCCGCGCCGCAGATCCGGCGGACGGCATCGAGAAGCAGCGCATCCTCCTCCTCCTGCGAGGACACCGGCTCGATCCGGGTCACCTGCCCGTGACAGGAGATCAGCGGGCGACCCAGCTGCATGGCCCAGTCGATCAGGCGATCGTAATAGGCCAGCGCCGCCTCGCGGACCGCGGTATCGGGATGCGAAATGTCCGCATCCGCCGGCGTGATCGAGAAGACGGACAACCCCCGGCCTTCGAGCGTCGCCTTCGCGCGCCCCGGGTCGGTCCGCTCCACGTCCCCGAATAGCTCGACGCCGTCGAGACCGGCGCGCGCCGCCCGGACGGCGATGTCCTCGAGCGGTGCCGGGCCGAAGATCCAGGTGCAGCAGCCGATCATGCGGTTCATTGCGGTGCTCCATTCGATCGAGCCGGCACGGCCAGGGTCCTGCCGGGTTGCGCCGACCGGGTTGCCGCTGCGGTGACCGGTGGCGCCCCGACACCCTAATCCAATATCGCCGGCGTCGCCGATGATTTTTCTCGGCCTTCGACGAAAGCCGGCCACTCGACGGCCGACGCCGGCAAGCAGCGTTCGAAAGAGGCGACGCGGGCTCGGGATTCAGAGCGACGAAGCGCCACGGCCGCGAGGGCACAGGCGATCGGTGCCTCGGCCGTAGCGCGTGGCGATGCGGCGCCAGTCCTCGATGTGTCGATCGGCGCGCAGGACTGGCCAGGACGATCGCTCGAAGCGGCGGGGGATTCCGGCACGGGATTCGCTGCGATCCTTGGGAAGCCCCGAAGCTCGAGAGCTTTCCCCTATCCGGCAGGGCGCTGCTCGACCACTTCTCGGCCCTCGACGACCCTCCGCAGGCGTGCAAGGTGCCCGCGCCGCACCGGCGACCGCCCGGGCCTTGGCACCGCCGCGATCGCGCGACACGATCCCGACCCCGTCATCCTGGACGAACGCGGCCAGGCCGGCGGCTGGCGGCCGCTGGCCAGTCCCGAGGAGCAGGCGCGGCGCGCGCTTCGTCCCCCCGGGGGCATGGGTTGGCCTCGGGCCAGCCGGTTCACGTCGGCCGGCGATCGCCGGCTCGGGAATGCCCGGCGGATGCGAGTGCGGCATGGATGGACGCAACCACCGCGGCGCCCTCTCCGATCGCGCCGCCGACGCGCTTGACCGAACCGGCACGAACGTCGCCGATCGCAAAGACACCCGGCAAGCTCGCCTCGAGCGCGGGCTTGCCTGCGGCGGCACCCGGTACGGCGGCACCGGTCAGGACGAAGCCGTGCCCGTCGAGCTCGAGCGCGCAGGGACGGGCCCAACTCGTCTCGGGGTCGGCGCCGACGAAGAGGAAGAGGTCGCGGATCGGCCGGTGCTCCGTGCTGCCGTCGCGGCGGCAGGCCCAGGTCAGGCCGGCGAGATGGCCGGCCGGGTCCCCGTCGAGGGCGGTCACCGTGGTCCCGGGGCAGAAGGCGATATTGGCGGTCGCGGTGATCCGGTCGACAAGGTATTGCGACATGTTCCGGCGCAGGTCGTCGCTGCGGATCAGCAGGTTCACCTTTGCGGCATGCCCCGCGAGGAAGACCGCGGCCTGGCCGGCCGAGTTGCCGCCGCCGACCAGCGCCACCTCGGCGCCCGTGCACATCCGTGCCTCGAGCGGGGACGCCCAGTACCAGATGCCGCGGCCCTCGAAGCGCTCGATGCCCGGGATCGCCGGGCGGCGGTAGCGCGCGCCGCTGGCGATGACGACGGTGCGCGCCGTCACGGAGCCGCCGTCCGCAAGGTCGAGCCGGTAGGGTCCGGACGGCCCGAGACCGACGAGTTCCGTCACGCGGGCCGGGAAGGCGATGTCGGCGCCGAACTTCTCGGCCTGGACGAAGGCGCGGCCTGCGAGCGCCCTGCCGGTGATGCCGGTCGGAAAGCCCAGGTAGTTCTCGATTCGCATGCTGGCGCCGGCCTGGCCGCCATAGCCGACTGCGTCGAGGATCGTCACCGAAAGCCCCTCGGAGGCCGCATAGACCGCCGCCGAGAGCCCGGCGGGGCCGGCGCCGACGATGGCGACGTCGAAGAGCGCCCGCGCCGGCGCACGACCCGAAAGACCGAGGGCCCGCCCGAGGTCGGCGATCGTCGGGTCGTGGAGCACCGCCCCGGTCGGGAGGATCACCAGCGGCAGCGGCCCCCGGCATGGCCGGTACTGCGCCATCAGGTCGGCAGCGACCGGATCGCCGGGGTCGGCGACCGAATAGGGATGGTTGCTGCGGTCGAGGAAGGTCGCGAGGCGCACGACGGCGGCGTCATCGGCCGCGCCGACGATCAGCGGTCCGCCGCGGCCGCTCTGGATCAGCGCGACGCGGCGCAGGATCAGCGCCCGGGTGATCCGTTCGCCGAGCAGCGCCTCGGCGACGAGCAGCGCCCGCAGCCCGGTCGGCGGCACGAGGATCGCTTCGACCGGCCCCTCGGCGTGAGCGTCCACGAGGGCGGGGCGACCGGAGATCTGGCCGGTCTCGGCCAGGAACTGACCCGGCCCCTGCTCGACCAGAGGCTGCCGGCGGCCGAGCCCGTCGCGCAGGGTGACGGCCACCTGGCCGCGCAGCAGGAGGTACATGCCCGGCCCGGGTCGCCCGGCCTCGAAGAGCGCCTCGCCCGGCGCGAAGCGGCGGGTCGCACCGTAGGGGCGGATGCGCTCGACCTCCTCCCCGCTCAGCGTCGGAAAGGTGTCGGCCTGCCGGGGATGGAGCGGCGCCTCGGTCCGGGAGGCGCCGTCGGTCGGACTGTCCATGCATTCGCTCCACGCGCGAGACCGGGCGAAGGTAGAGCGAGCCCGGCCGCCCGGCAACCGGGCAACCGCAGCGTCATCTCGGCCGGTACGACACCCGCGGTCCTCGTTTCTGCCGTGGCCGGGGGCCGGCGCGCTTCGCGCACCGTCCAGCGCCGTCCCGCTCGATCACGCCGACGATGCGGCAGCCGCTGCCTCCATCCGGTTCGCATGCCTTGTCTTGTCGTCGGCCTTGCGGAGCCGGCGTCGACGGAGCCCGAAGGCCGCTCCCCGTAGGCGTCGCAGGCCGCGCCTGAGGCCCGATCGCCTTCCGGAACGGTCGCTCCGTCCCCGCAGATCGCCGTCCTTCACCCCCTCACGCGGCAAATGGCCGAAACGCCGCCCAGAGCGAATAGGGCGTATTGCCGCGCAACGGCGATTTCTCATAGAGCCTGCTCCGAACAGGAGCAGGCCATGCACGACACAGAGATTCGCCAGTTGAACGCGGACGATGTCGATGCCTTCAGGGCCATTCGGCTCGAAGCGCTCCGGCTGGAGCCGGCAGCCTATGCAAGCAAGCCGGAAGATTGGGCGTCCCTGCCCGACGAGGAATGGCGCGAGAGGCTGCAGGTGCCGGTCTTCGTCGCCTTCAGCTCCGGGGAGCCGGTCGGCATCATGGGCCTGCTGCGGCAACAGCCGAGCAAGATGAAGCACCGATCCACGCTCGTCATGGTCTACCTGCGGGCCAGCGAGCGGGGAAAGGGACTGGCGAGGCGCCTTCTGGATGCGGTCGTCGACTTCGCCGCGCGGAACGGGATCTCCCAGATCGAGCTGACCGTGAACAGCCGGAACGACCGAGCGATCCGCTTCTACGAGCGCAGCGATTTCCGCAGGATCGGGCTCATTCCCGCCGGGATGATCCATGAAGGCCAGGAAATCGACGAAATCCTCATGGCGCGGCGCGTGAAGTGACGAATCTCCGCGCCGCACGCCGCGGCGAACGGCAGTTCCAAGCCCCAAGCTGCACTTCGGGCGGACGAGACGCTGCGCCCTACGGGGCGGGCTACATTTGACGCTGATCAAGGAGGCCGGCGCCGGATCTGCTATGGATACGGCATCAAACAGAAACCTGGGAGGGATGTTCATGAAGCTGAAACCGCCCCCGATGCCGCTGGCGCTTATCAGCATGGCCGCCGCACTGGTCGTATACTCGACAACGTCTGCCCTCGGATGCACGGGCATCCGCCTGATCGCGGCGGACGGATCGGCCGTCTACGGGCGCACGATGGAATGGGGCGCCTTCGACCTGAACTCCCGGGTCGCGATCGTCCCGCGAGGCCACAGCTTCACCGGGCAGACCCCGGAGGGCCTCAACGGCAAGTCCTGGACGGCCGAGTACGGCGTGGTCGCCCTCGACATGCTCGGGCAAGACTGGTTCGCCGATGGCATGAACGAGGCGGGGCTCGCCGTCGGCTTGTTCTACCATCCGGGCTTCGCCGAGTATCCCAAGTACGATCCCGCGGAGGCAGCGAACACCATCGGCGCCCCCGATGTCGTCGCCTACCTGCTCACGCAGTTCGCGACGATCGACGAGGTGAAGGCAGCGATGGAGGACGTCCGCGTGGCCGGCGTCACCGAGGCGCTCGTGGGAGTCCCGGACCCGGCGCACTGGATGGTGACCGAGCCGTCCGGCCGGTCGATCGTCATCGAGTACGCTGGCGGCGAGGTGCGCTTCTTCGACAATTCGCTCGGCGTCATCACCAACGCGCCGACCTACGACTGGCACATGACGAACCTGCGCAACTATCTGAACCTGTCCGCGGTCGCGCTGCCGACCCGATCGATCGCCGAGATGAACTTCGCGCCGCTCGGAGCGGGCAGCGGCATGATCGGGCTGCCGGGCGACAACACACCTCCGTCCCGCTTCGTCCGCGCGGTCGCCTGGACCCAGACCGCCCGCCCGACGCCGGACTCGGGCGAGACCGTCTACGAGGCGCTTCGCATCCTCGACAACTTCAACCTGCCGCTCGGCGCCGCCGAGGGTTCGGACGCCGCCGGCGACACCGGGGACATGCGGAGCTCGACGATCTGGACGACGGTCTGGGATCTCGACGAAGGGGTGCTGTACTTCCACACGCAGCACGACCGACGGCTGCGCAAGGTGAGCCTCGACGGTGTGAATTTCTCCGGGAATGGGATCCGGCACATTCCGCTCGACCGCGAGAAGGCCCAGGATATCGAAGACCTGACACCGCGGGGCTGATGCGCCGGAAGGAATTCCCGGCAGGGGTGTTCCGAGACTCGGGGTCGGAAAGACGAGCGGAAGCGTCTCCGGCCGGGCATTGGTGGCACTGTCCGCTCCGTCCGCACCGTTGCCATTCGCACCTCATACGGCGGATGTCCACTTTCCGCCCTCCCTTTCGCCCGCCCCGCAGGCGCGGCGCCGATCGCGCCGATTCCACGAACGTCGGCACGACTTGCCGCACATGCCAGCGGCCCTCGCCGCCGCCCCTCTGCTGTTGCGGCACGGGGTCCCGAGCCGGACAGATACCGGCTCGGCGATCGCGGCGTCGGTCAGGCAGAAGGGCCGTCGGCATCAGCCACCCGCGGCAAACCAGGCATATCCGCCCGCCGTCCGGCACCGGACCGCACCATGCCTTGCACATGGCCCGGCCCCCCAGATGGGCGTCCCCGGCCGCGGCACCCGGGGACACAAACCCGCGTTAACACTTTAATCGTTCGATATCAGCCTGTTACAAGCTGTCCCCATGGGGACGGCCGCTCAATAGACCGCCCGGCCGCCGCTGAGGTCGAAGGTGAAGCCGGTGGTGAAGCTGCAATCGGGTCCGACGATCCAGGCGATCATCCGCGCCGCTTCGTCGAGCTCGCCGCAGCGCTTCATCGGGATCCGGTCGGTCATGTAGGCCACCTGCGCCTCGGGCATGGCGGCGACCATGGGCGTGCGGATCACCGCCGGGGCGAGCGCGTTCACGGTGACGCCGGTCTCGGCATATTCCTTGCCCATGGATTTCACCAGGCCGATCAGCCCGGCCTTGGAGGCGGAATAGGCCGCCATCCCGGCATTGCCCTCCTTGCCGGCGATGGAGGCCACATGGAGGATGCGCCCGTAGCCGCGCCCGCGCATATGCGGCAGCACCGCCTGGCTGACATGCAGCGCCCCGAAGAGATTGACCCGGCAGACCGCCTCGAAATCGGCCGGGTCGAGCGCCTCCGACCGGATGTTGGTCGGCCCGACCACGCCGGCGCAGTTCACCAGCCCGTCGAGCCGGCCGAAATCCGCGATGACCTTGCCGAGGATCGCCCGGCAGGCCGCGGCATCGGCGATGTCGAGCAGATGCGCCGCCGCCCCGCCGCCCGCGCTCGCCGCGGTCTCCGCCGGATCGGCGTGGTCGAGGCAGGCGACCCGCACCCCCTGCCCGGCGAGCAGGAGCGCCGTGGCGCGGCCGATGCCGCTCGCCGCCCCGGTGACCGCGACGCAATAGCCTTCGGGAAAGCCCATGGATTTGTCCCCTCCTTGATTCCGGACCGCCGGCCCGACCCGACCCCGTATCGGGAATTGCCCCGCCTTGCCAACCATGCCCGCCACGACCGGCGCAGGCGGGGCCAAGGAATCGTGGTGCATCGCGGCGAAGTGTGAAACCGTCGTCCGGTCCGAACGGGGGCCGGAGCCATGTCGATCAAGGCCAGCATTCATCACCTGACCCACTACCGCTACGACCGCCCGGTTGTGCTCGGGCCGCAGGTCATCCGCCTGCGCCCGGCGCCGCATTCGCGCACGCGGGTGATCTCGCACAGCCTCCGGGTCGGCCCGGCGGAGCATTTCGTCAATCACCAGCAGGATCCCTACGGCAACTGGCTCTCGCGCTTCGTCTTTCCCGAGCCGGTGCGCGAGCTGAAGATCGAGGTCGACCTCGTCGCCGATATGACCGTCTACAACCCCTTCGACTTCTTCGTGGAGGACAGCGCCGAGGAATGGCCCTTCGACTATCCCGAGGAGCTGCACGACGACCTGGTGATCTACCGGCGCGCCGATCCGGTCGGCCCGCATCTGCAGGCCTTCCTCGACGCCACCCCGCGCGAACGCCTGCGCACGGTGGATTTCGTGGTCAATCTCAACGCCCGCCTCGCCCGCGAGATCGGCTATGTCATCCGCATGGAGCCCGGCGTGCAGACGCCCGAGGAGACCTTCCAGCGCGGCACCGGATCCTGCCGCGACACGTCCTGGCTCCTCGTCCAGATCCTGCGCAACCTCGGCCTCGCGGCCCGCTTCGTCTCGGGCTACCTGATCCAGCTCAAGCCCGAC
>NZ_DAIUBO010000003.1:0-51112 GCF_036846665.1 Amaricoccus sp.
TCCGCCCGCCGCAGGCGAGGCCGGCCGCGAAGGCGTCGGCGTCGCTCACGCCGTAGTCGAGGATCCGCGGCGCGCCCGCCTCCAGCGCCTCCAGCGCCTCGGCCACCACCGCGCCCTCGACGCAGCCGCCCGAGACCGACCCCATCATCTCGCCGTCCGACCGGATCACCATCTGCGCGCCGCATTGCCGCGGCGCCGAGCCCCAGGTCTCGATCACGGTCGCGAGCGCGGCGCCCTTGCCCGCGCGCGACCAGTCGAGCGCAATCTCGGGAATGCGGTCGAGATCGGCGATCATGCGGCATCCTGTCTCAGGGTCACAGCCGTGATATAGACCTCCGGCCGCGGCAGGGACAGAGGCTGCGCCGCAGCGCGGCGCGGCAGGCTACCGAGCAATCCGCACGGGCGGGGCCGGGACCGGCGGCGCCCCGGTCTCAGCCCCGGCGCTCCGCCGGGAAGAGATGCCGATAGGGTCGCGCCTCCTCGACCACGCGGGCGACGGAAGGCCGCGCCCGCAGCCGCGCCAGATAGGCAGCCGCAGCGGGATGGTCCGGCAAGAGCGGCTGCACCCAATTGGCGTAGAAGAGCGCCGGCGCCGCGGCGCAATCGGCCATGCCGAAGCGATCGCCGGCAGCCCATTCCCGCGCGCCCGCCTCCGCCTCGATCATGGCATAGGCGGTCGCCAGCGTGGCGCGCGCCTCCTCCACCCCCTGCGGATCGGCCCGCCCCTCCGGCCGGATGCAATCGGTGACGATCTTCTGCATCGGCAGGTGCACGTAGGTGTCGTAGAAGCGGTCGGCCGTGCGCACGGCGAGCGCCGAAGCCGGTTCCTCCGGCACCATGCGTGGCGCCCGGGGATGGCGCAGGTCGAGATATTCGATGATCGAGCTCGATTCGGCCACGACCCGCCCGGCATCCTCCAGCACGGGAAATTTCCCGAACGGCCAGAGGCGGGTGAGCGCGGCGCGTTCCTCGGGATCTCCCAGGTCGACGAGGTTCGGCCGGAAGGGGATTGCCTTCTCGTAAAGCGCGATCAGCACCTTCTGGCAGAAGGAGGCGAAGGGATGATAGTGCAGCGTCGGCTGTTCGGCTTCGGTCATTCGCTCCTCCCCGCCCGGCCTTCGCCCGGCCTGCGCATGGCGCGCAGCATAGCAGCCATTCGCGGCAAGGGATCGGTCGAAAGCGTCGCGGGAAACCGGCCGGCGGCTATCCGGCGGCGCGGGGGTCGGCGAGAGGCCGCGCCGGCGTTGTCACGGGCGAGCGCGCCGTCTAGCCTCCCCGGGCGCCGTCGCGGCGCCGGGAGGGCAAGACATGACGCTCAAAGTCATCGGGACCGGATTCGGCCGCACGGGCACCGATTCCATGCGCGAGGCGCTGAACATCCTCGGCTTCGGTCCCTGCCACCACCAGCGCGAGGTGATCGCCAATCCCGAGACGCGGGCGCATTGGCGCGCCATCGCCTGCGGCGCGACCCCGGACTGGGACCTGCTGCTCGGTGGCTACCGCTCCTGCCTCGACTGGCCCTCGGCCTATTACTGGCCGCAGCTGGTCGAGGCATTCCCGGACGCGAAGGTCCTGCTGACCTGGCGCTCTGCGGAAAGCTGGTGGGAGAGCTATTCGAAGACGATCCTGCGCGTCGTGCTCGCGGATACCGAGACCGAGGAGAGCGCGCCGGGCAGCCAGCTGCTGTCGCTGCGCGTCTTCGGCGGCAGGCCCGCGGACCGGGAGCATTGCATCGCCGTCTACGAGGCGAATGTGGCGGCGGTGAAGGCGCGCGTGGCGCCGGAACGGCTGCTGATCCACAAGCTCGGCGACGGCTGGGGGCCGCTCTGCGACTTCCTCGGCGTTCCGGTTCCGGATGTGGCCTTCCCGCGCGTCAATGCGACGAAGGATTTCCAGAAGGGCGTGGACGAATTCCTGGCGAAACGGGCCGCCGAGCAGGCCGGTCGGCAGGCCTAGGGATCGTCTCGCGCCAGCTTTCTCATGTCGCTCTGGTGCGGGAAGGCGCCCCTGGCGAGATATTCGGCCTCCTCCGGGGTCGAGGCCCGGCCGAGGATCACGTTGCGGTGCGGATGGCGTCCGAAGGCGGCGATCACGGCGCGCACGGCGGGCGCCTGTCGACGGGCCATGTTCCGGTACATCGGTCTCAGCCGCTCCGGCGCCTCCTCGGCGATCCGCGCCGCGAGCGCGAGGTTGCGGTCGAGATTGGCGAGATGGCCGGGGCATTCGCAATGCACCAGCGGCAGCTTGAAGGTGGCCTTTTGCCAAGCGTTCTCCAGCGCGTCGAAATCGCCGTTGTCGAGCCCTTCGAGGCAGAGGGCGAGCGCCTTCGGGTCCTGGGCGAAGGCGCGCGGCGTGCCTTGCCAGACCGAGCGGGAGAACTGGTCGAGCAGGATGATCAGGGCGAGGCGGCCGCGCGGCGTTCCGGCCCAAGCGTCGAACTCGCCCGCGGCGGCGCGTTCGGTCGCGCCGGAGAAGCGCGCGACGACCTCCGCATGGGCGCCGCCGCGCATGCGCCATTCCCAGAGGCCGATATGGGCGTCGGGCTCCGGATCGGGGCCGTCGGGGAACCAGAAGGCCAGGATCTCGTCGGGCGTCGGATCGCGGTCGGTCATGGGCCAGCCCTACTTTGTGCCGAACATGCGGTCGCCGGCGTCGCCGAGGCCGGGCAGGATGTAGCCGCGGTCGTTGAGCCGCCGATCGAGCGCGGCGGTCACGATGCGCACGTCCGGATGGGCGTCCTTCATGCGCGCCACGCCTTCGGGGGCGGCGAGCAGGCAGAGGAAGCGCACGTCGGTCGCGCCGGCCGCCTTGATGAGATCGACCGCCGCGGCCGAGGAATTGCCCGTGGCCAGCATCGGGTCCACCGCGATCGTCACCCGCTCGGCCAGATCGGCGGGCAGCTTGGAATAATATTGCACCGGCTGCAGCGTCGCCTCGTCGCGGTAGAGGCCGACGAAGCCCACCCGTGCGGAGGGGATCAGCTCCAGCACGCCGTCGAGCAGCCCGTTGCCCGCGCGCAGGATCGAGACTAGCGCGAGCTTCTTGCCCTTCAGCACCGGCGCCTCCATCTCTTCGAGCGGCGTCTCGATGGTGCGCGTGGTCATCGGCAGGTCGCGGGTGACCTCGTAGGCGAGCAGGTGGCTGATCTCGCGCAGGAGCCGCCGGAAGCTCGCGGTCGAGGTGTCGCGCTCGCGCATGAGCGTCAGCTTGTGCTGCACCAGCGGGTGCTCGACGATGGTCAGGTGCTCGGGCATCGGGGCCTCCTCGCAGGCGGCTCGGCAGGGTTGTGCGCGCGCGCACATCTCAGCAAACAGTTGATATTTCAGCGTTATCGTTTCGGCGTTAACCCGGTGTCAATCCTCCTCGATCGGTGTCCGCGCCCACCGGAGCCGCTGACGCGCCCTGCACATCCACCCCGCCCGGCGGGCATCGCCGGGCAGCGACAGGTCGGCCATCGTCACAGGAAGCTCCGCCCGTGCCTGCCCGGCGGGATGCCGAGATGCGCCGCGAGCGTCTCGCCGACATCGGCGTAGCCGACGAGCCCGATGCTCCGCGGCGCGAGCCCCGGCCCGCATCCCAGCACCGGCACGCGCTCGCGGGTGTGGTCGGTGCCCTCCCAGGTCGGGTCGTTGCCGTGGTCGGCGGTGACGACCATCAGGTCGCCGGGGCGCAGCCGCGCGAAGACCTCCGGCAGGCGCGCATCGAAGGCCTCCAGCGCCCTTGCATAGCCCGCCACGTCGCGGGCATGGCCGTAGAGCGTGTCGAAATCCACGTAATTGGCGAAGATGAGATCGCCATCGTCTGCCGCCTCCAGCGCCGCCAGCGTCGCATCCACCAGCGCCATGTCGTCCTTGCCCTTGGCGAGCGTGGTGATGCCGCGATGGGCGAAGATGTCGCCGATCTTGCCGATGGCATGGGTTCGCCCGCCCGCCGCCACCACCCGGTCGAGCAGCGTCGGCTCGGGCGGCGGGATCGCGAGGTCGCGGCGGTTCGGCGTGCGGAAGAAGGTCTCGGCCGTCTCGCCGACGAAGGGCCGGGCGATCACCCGGCCCACCCGCAGGGGATGCACGATCTCCGCGGCGATCCGGCAGGTATCGTAGAGCCGCTCCAGCCCGAAATGCGTCTCGTGCGCGGCGATCTGCAGCACGCTGTCGACGGAGGTATAGAGGATCGGCTTGCCGGTGCGGATATGCTCCTCGCCGTATTCGCGCAGCACCGGCATGCCCGAGGAATGCACGTTGCAGAGCGTGCCCTCGAGGCCGGCGCGCGCGATCAGCGGCTCGGTGACCTCCGGCGGGATGGCCGGATCCTCGCGCGGGAAATAATGCCATTCCCAGGGCACCGGCACGCCGGCGAGTTCCCAATGGCCCGAGGGCGTGTCCTTGCCGCGCGAGACCTCCGTCGCCGCCCCCCAGAGGCCGCGGGGCGGAGCATCGAGCCCCGGGAGCGCGATGTCGGAGGCGAGCCGCAGCGCGCCGCCGAGACCCAGCGCCGCGAGGTTCGGCACCTGGAGCGGGCCGGAGCGCCCCTCCTCGGCCCGGCCCTCGGCGCAGGCCTGCACGATATGGCCGAGGGTATTGGCGCCGGCGTCGCCGAATTCCGCCGCATCCGGCGCGCCGCCGCAGCCGGCCGAATCCATCACCATGAGGAGCGCGCGCGGCATCAGGCGATCCGCTCGCGGATCAGCGGGCCGGTCTCGGGCGCCTCGGGGCCGATCGCATAGGCGGCGAGCAGGCGCGCCCGCGCTGCCTCGAGGCCCGCGGCATCGGCGGCATGGATGCGCGCGAGCGGCGTGTCGGCCTCGACCGCGAGGCCGAGCCCGGCGAGCTGGTCGAGCCCGACCGAATGGTCGATGCGGTCGCTCGCCCGCCGCCGGCCGCCGCCGAGCTCGACCACGGCGAGCCCCAGCGCGCGGGTGTCGATCGCGGTCACGAAGCCCTCGGCCCCCGCGGGCACGTCCTCGACAACGGCGGCCTCGCGCAGATGCGTCTCGAAATTCTCCAGGAAATCCGCCGGCCCGCCCAGGGCCGCGACCATGCGCCCGAAGCGCTCCGCCGCCCGGCCCGACTGGAAGGCCTCGCCCATCGCCTCGGCCCCTTCCGCCGCGTTCGCGGCGAGCCCCGCCTGCACGAGCAGCGCGCCCCCGAGCGCCACGGTCACGTCCCAGAGCCGCGCGTCGACCGCCTCCATGCGCAGGAAGCGCGCGGCATTGGCCATCTCCAGCGCATTGCCGGCGGCGCTGGCGAGCGGCTCGTTCATGTCGGTGACGAGCGCCGAGGTCGGGCAGCCCGCGCCCTTCGCCACCTCGACCAGCGCGCGGGCCAGCGCCTCTGCGTCTTCGAGCCGGGCCATGAAGGCGCCCGTGCCGGTCTTGACGTCGAGCACCAGCGCGTCGAGCCCGGCGGCGAGCTTCTTCGACAGGATCGAGGCGGTGATCAGGTCGATCGATTCCACGGTCCCGGTCACGTCGCGGATGCCGTAGAACCGCCGGTCCGCGGGCGCGATATCCGCCGTCTGGCCGATGATCGCACAGCCGGCCTCGGCGACGACGCGGGCGAAGGTCGCGGTGTCGGGCTGGGTCGCATAGCCGGGGATCGCGTCGAACTTGTCGAGCGTGCCGCCGGTATGCCCCAGTCCCCGCCCGGAGATCATCGGCACATAGGCGCCGCAGGCAGCGAGCGCCGGGGCGAGCATCAGGCTCACGTTGTCCCCCACCCCGCCGGTCGAATGCTTGTCGACCACCGGGCCGGGCAGGTCCCAGTCGAGCACCCGGCCCGAGTCGCGCATCGCCAGCGTCAGCGCCACCCGCTCGGCGGTCGTCATGCCGCGGAAGAGGACCGCCATGGCGAAGGCCGCGACCTGGCCCTCGGAGATCGTCTCGTCGCTCAGGCCCGCGACCATGAAGCGGATCTGGTCCCCGGTCAGCTCCCCGCCGTCGCGTTTGGCTGCGATGATCTCCTGGGGCAGCATCAGTAGTCCTCGTCGTCCTCCGCGGCCTCGGTCCCCTCGAGCGTCGCGAGCAGGGCGTCGAGCAGCCCGGAGGCGCCGATGCGGAAATGCCTCGGCCCGGCCCAGCCCGGCCCCATGATCTCGTCGGCGAGGCCGAGATAGACCCCGGCGTCGGCGACGCTGCGCACGCCGCCGGAGGCCTTGAAGCCGGCGCCGCCGCCGTGGCGCGCGATCGCGTCGAGCAGGATGCGCGCCGCCTCGGGGGTGGCGTTGACCGGGACCTTGCCGGTGGAGGTCTTGAGGAAATCCGCCCCGCCCCGGAGCGCGCGCTCGGCGGCCACGCCGATCAGCGCGGGGTCGCGCAATTCGCCGGTCTCGAGGATCGCCTTGAGCGGGGCCGGGCCGCAGACCGCCTTGATCCGGCGCACCGCCTCGGTGACCGCATCCTCGCCGCCGGCGCGCAGCCCGCGCCAGGGCACCACCATGTCGATCTCCTCGGCGCCGGCGTCGAGCGCCGCCCGCGTCGCCGCCTCCACGGCATCGAGCTTCTCGTCGCCGCCGGGGAAGTTCACGACCGTGGCGACGCGGATGCCGGTATGGGCCAGCGCCGCCTTCGCCTGCGCCACGAAGCGCGGCCAGATGCAGACCGCCGCCACCGAGCCATGCGGCGTCTGCGCGCGCGCGCAGAGCTTCTCGATCGCCGCGGCGTCGCTGCCCTCGTCGAGATCGGTGAGATCGAGGCAGACCAGGGCGCGGCGCGCGATGGTCCTCTGCTCGCTGTCCACAATCATGTCTCGCCCCGCTCCAGATGTTGCCGCGTGAAGGCGCCCGGCAGCAGGGCGCCGAGGGTCATGCGCGCCCGCTCGCCTTCGGGGCCGGCGAGGATCACCGGCGTCTCCGGGCCGGCGAATTCCGCCAGCTTCTGGCGGCAGCCGCCGCAGGGCGGGACCGGATCCGGGGCGTCGGCGAGGACCAGCACCTCGGCGATGTCCCTTTCGCCCGCCGCCACCATCGCCGCGATCGCCCCGGCCTCCGCGCAGGTGCCCTGGGGATAGGCGACGTTCTCCACGTTGCAGCCGGCGAAGACCCGGCCGTCGCGGCAGCGGATCGCCGCCCCGACCCTGAAGCCCGAATAGGGTGCATGCGCGTTCTCCCGGGCCCGCGATGCGGCGTCGAAGAGGCTCATGGCTCAGGATCCGATCCAGCTTGCCGGCCGAGTATTGGCGAGCGGGCCGGGCTTGGCAAGCGCGGGCGGCCGCGGCCTCCCGGTCAGGCCCCGGTCAGGCCCCGGCCTGGCGCTGGCCCGCGGACCAGCTCTCGATCTTGCGGTAGATCGTCGAGGGGGAAAGCTCGAGCACCTTGGCGGCGCGCGGGATCGAGCCGCCGCAATGCTCGATCGTCGCCTCGATCAGCTGGCGCTCGACCTCGGCGAGCGGCGTTCCCACCAGCGGCGCGATGCGGTCGCCGAGACTGCCGGCGCTCCGCACCCCGTTGCCGCCGGCCGCCGGCTCGGCCGCCGTCGCGGGCGCCGGCACCGGTGCGGACGGGGCCTCGGTCAGCGACAGCTCGACCGGCAGCATGCCCGCCGTCACCAGCGGGCCGTCGTGGAGCACCACCACGTTGCGCAGCACGTTGAGGAGCTGGCGCACGTTCCCCGGCCAGGGCCGGCTCGCGAGGATGCGCGAGACCTCGGGATCGAAGCCGGTGAAGGTCTTGCCCTCCTCGGCGGCGAAGGCGGCGAGATTGGCGGAGGCGATCTCGATGATGTCCTCGGGCCGGCCGCGCAGGGGCGGCATGTGGATCGGCACCACATGCAGCCGGTAGTAGAGATCCTCGCGGAACCTGCCGGCGCGGACCTCCTCGGCCGGGTCGCGATTGGTGGCGCAGACGATGCGCACGTCGACCGGCGTGGCGCGGGCCGAGCCGACCGGCTGGATCGTCGAGGTCTGCAGGAAGCGCAGGAGCTTGGTCTGGAGGCTGAGATCCATCTCGCAGATCTCGTCGAGGAAGAGCGTGCCGCCATTGGCGACCGCCGCGGCACCGGGCTTGTCGGAAAGCGCGCCGGTGAAGGCGCCCTTGAGATGGCCGAAGACCTCCGATTCCAGCAGGTCGCGCGGGATCGCGGCGCAGTTGAGCGGCACGAAGGGCCTGGCCGCGCGCGCCGAGACCGCGTGGATCGCCCGGGCGCAGACGTCCTTGCCGGTGCCGCTCTCGCCGGTGATGAAGACCGTCGCGGTGGAGCGGCCGATGGAGCGGACCATGCGGTAGATCTCGCGCATCGCCGTGGAGCGCCCGATGAAGCCCTCGAAGCCGTCGCGCCCGGTCTCCGCCTCCACCGCCGCCTCCGGCACGAAGGGCGCGGTCGCCAGCGCGTTCTGCACCGCGCTCAGCAGCCGGGTCTCGTCGAACGGTTTGACGAGGAAGTCGAAGGCGCCGGCGCGCATCGCCTGGACCGCGCGGTTGATCGAGCCGTTCGCGGTGATGACGATCACCCGGACCTCGGGCCGGTCGCGATGCAATTCGTCGAGCAGGTCGAGGCCGTCCCCGTCGGGCAGCTGCAGGTCCAGCATGACCAGCCGCATGCGCTCCGCGCCGATCTGTGCCCGCGCCTCGGCCAGGGTGGAGGCCGAGATCACCGGATGGCCGGCGCGTTCCAGCACCTGCCGGTAGACCATCGAGAGCGATGGCGTATCCTCGACGAGCAGCAATCGGCCGGGCATTCAGGTCTCCGTCCGCCGGGCCTCGGCATAGATCACCGCGGCGTCGATCTCCGACATGCAGATGCGGACCAGATCGGCGATGCCCGTCAGATCCTCGGCATGGGCCGCGGTGTTGAGCTTGCGGGCGCAGCGCTGGAGCCGGTTCGCCCCGATCGCGCCCGCCACCGAGATGAGGATATGCGAGGCCGAGCGGATCGGGCCGCGCTCGACCGGGGCGAGGCTGCCCGCCAGATCGTCGCGGGCGCTGCCGAGATCGGCCACCACCTTCTCCAGCAGCTCCGACATCATCTCCGCGCCGATCGCCTCGGCGAGCGCGTCATAGATCGCCAGATCGACCACCGGCTCGCCATCCGCCATCGCCGCCTTCCCCGCCGGTGCCGGCGCGGCCTGGGGTCCCCGCCGCACATGCTCGGCGAGCCCCCTGGCAAGGGCCTCGATGCTGGCGATCGGCTTGGAGATCAGCCCGTTCGCCCCCGCCCCGGCGATGCGGTCGCGATGCTCGCGCAGGGCATAGGCGGTCAGCGCGACGATCGGCGTGTCCTGGCGGCCGTCGCGGCGCGACCGGATGGCGCGGATCACGTCGAGGCCGGTCATGCGCGGCATCTCGATATCGACCACCACGAGATCGAACGCGGTCTCCTCGAAGCGTTCCAGCGCCTCGATCCCGTCCGCGCTGAGCGTGACCTCGGCATCGAGCATGTTGAGCATCTGGGTGGCGACCATCTGGTTGGTCGGATTGTCCTCGGCGAGCAGGATCCTCAGGCCGGCCAGAAGGCCGCGCCGCTTCTCCCCGGTGCGCATGGAGGGCAGCACCGCGGTCTCGATGCAGAGCGCCGCCGGCAGTTCCAGCAGGGCCTCCACGCCGCCCGCATCGCGGTTGCCGATGGCGATGCGCGCACCGATTTCCGCCGAGAGCTCCTGCACGATGCGGAGCCCCAGCCCGTGCCCGGAGCTGGCGAGGCCGGTGACGCGGCCGCGGGAGCCCGAGACCGCGGCCAGCGCGGCGGCATTCAGCCCCGATCCCTCGTCGGTCAGCCGGAAGGCGATGCCGCCTTCGGGCGCGCGCCGGACCGCGACCGAGACCGTGCCGCGATCGCTGTGGGCGATGGAATTGCCGACGAGATTGCCGAGCACCCGCGCCAGCGCCAGGCCGTCGGTCGCGAGCGCCGAGGGCAGGCTGCGCTCCGCCATGAGCTCGAAGCCCAAGCCCCTCGCCCTTGCCTCCGGCGCCCAGCGGCTCTCGAAGGCATCGAGAAATCCGCCGAGATCGGTGCAGCCGTCGCTGGCCACGGCGCTCTCCGCCGCCCGCCTGGAACCCGCCAGCACGTCCGACAGCGCCTCGATCGTCCGCGCCGCCGCGGCGATCCGCTGGATCTGCGCCCGCGCTTCGGACGGAGGATCGGCGGCTTCGAGCGCCCCGAGGCCACCGAAGATGCCTTGCAGGGCGTTGCGCATGTCATGGGCGAGCATCGCCAGCTCGAGCCGGCTCTCGGGCAGCGGCGCCGCGGCGGCCGGGCTCAATCCGGAATCGAACGCTGCGTTCAGTGGTTTCATTCTATCCTCGGGCACTCCGGGAAACGCCCCTCGCGTCACCGCCCGACAACACTCAATAGTTGAATCGGCCTGGGCGATTTCAGCGTACAATACACGAGGTGCTGCAAAATGCAAAAGCAATGCATCCAGCGGTCAGGAGGCGACCCGGCTGAAGATGCTCCGGCGCAGGCCGTTCACGTCGCTTGGAATTTCAACGACATCGTCAAAGATATCAGGCTTCTGCGGCAATCCGAGCGATACGAAGAGCGCGCCGGGAAAGCGCTCGCGCAAACGTGACATCAGCGGATCTTCGCCCACGCTCGTGGTATCGACCAGCACCACGTCGACGGGCTCCGTATCCTCGGGCTCGGCGAAGGTCACCCGCTCGGAGCGCAGCGCGGCCTGGTAGATCGTCGCCAGCGCCGAGGAGCGCGTCTCCAGATGGATGCGGATCCGCTCGCTCTTCACCGGCGCGGCCGGGAGGGAGACCCGGATCACCTGCCGCCCGCCGGGCCCGTCCTCGAGGCTGAGCATGCCGCGCGCCGTGGCGATCAGCCCCCGGGAGATCAGCGGCCGCAGGGCGTCGGCCGAGACCTGGTCGGCCGCCACGTCGCTGAGGCCCATCAGCAGGTCGAGCTTCCAGTCCATCGTCGCGTCGCCGGCCCCGAGGGCAATCTCGCCGACCAGCGCCTTGCCGTCATGGCCGAAACTCAGCGAGACGTTCTCCGTCGGCCGGGCCTCCAGCACGAATTCGGTCAGATGCACGAAGATCTGGCAGATGCGGTCGACATCCCCGTCCAGCCGGTCCGGGGTTTCCGGCAGGACCTTCACCTCGAGGTCGGCCGCACCGTCGCTCGCCAGCGCCTCGCGCACCGAGTTGCACAATTCCGCCACCGAGAACGGCGCGCGCACCAGGAAGAGCCGCCCGTCCTGCATCTCGGAATAATCGAGCAGGCCCGCGAGCATCTGCAGCATGGAGCGGCCGCATTGCTGCGCCTGCCCCACCAGGCGCTGCTGCACGCCGCCCAGCTCGGTCTGGTTGAGCAGCGCCAGCGGCCCGAGCACGCCGTTGAGCGGATTGCGCAATTCGTGGCTCATCATCGTCAGGAAGCGCGATTTGGCCCGGCTCGACAGCTCGGCTTCCTCGGCATGCTGGCGGCTCAGCCGGACCAGCTCGCGCTGGCGCCGGTTCTCGCGCAGGATCAGGAAGAGCGACAGCACGCTGAGCAGCACCGCCGCGATGCTGACGATGGCGGTGGTCTGCGCGCTGGACTGGATCCGGTCCCGCACCAGCGCGCTCGCCGCGGTGTCGGCGCGCACCACCCGCAGCGTGTAGAGCCGGAGCTCCTGCTGGAAACCCTCCAGTTCCACCTGCATCCGCTCGATCGTCACGATGTCCTCGGGGTGGAGCGCCTGCAGGACGGGGTCGATCTCCTCGAGATAGGTGGCGATCTTCTTGAGCGACCCGAAACCCTCGTCGTAACCGCGCATCACCTGGCCCACGCGGCCGCGGTTCATCAGGAAGACCCGGCTCCAGAGAATGTCGAAGCGCTCCCGCACGTCC
The DNA here is from genome assembly GCF_036846665.1 of Amaricoccus sp. Taxonomy (NCBI): domain Bacteria; kingdom Pseudomonadati; phylum Pseudomonadota; class Alphaproteobacteria; order Rhodobacterales; family Paracoccaceae; genus Amaricoccus; species Amaricoccus sp. Next base: position 11,767 of record NZ_DAIUBO010000003.1, read on the forward strand.
TCGAGCGCCTCTTCGGTCAGGTCGCTGCGGAGCTCGGCGAGGCTGAGCTCGAAGCGCAGGAGCTCGACCTCCATCTGCGTCGCCGACCAGAGGATGTTGTCCTGGCTGATCACCCGCAGACCCTCGACGTCGCGGCGGATCGTGAAGAAGCCCACGGCGGCGAACCCGGCCATGGCCAGGAGCACGATCAAACCGAGGTAGCGGGGGGTGGGACGCATCAGCGGTCAGAGCGATTCGATGCGGACGACCTGCCAGATGAGGCGCGAATAGATCTCCCGGGAACGCAGCTCGTCGTGATCCGAGATCGGATACATGACCCAGAGCGGCCCCTTGTCGCGCCGGGAAAGGGGCTTGCCGTCGGCCTCGATCGCGATGATCGCGTCGTATCGGCGGAAGTCGCTGCCGGGGATGTCGACATAATAGTCGTTGGCCGCGGTGAAGCGCAGGGTCTCCGCATCCTGGAGCGCGAGGCGCTCGAGCACGTCGCGAACCAGCGGTCCGGTGTAGCTGACCGGGCCGTCGGTCCATTCGTTGTCGGTCCGGATGGTGACCTGCGGCATGGCCGCGAGATCCGCGAGCGTGAAGGCGAGCGTCTCGACGTTCTCCGGTCCGCGGCTGAGCGAGAGGAGGATGTCGTCATCGGCCGAAGCGGGGCGCGCCGCGGCAAGGATCACAAGGATCGCCATCGCGGCGGCGCGGCGCGCCCAGGCGGCCAGAACGGGCTTCACAGGCACGCTCGTTACTCCTCGACTCACCCCGCCGCATCTCAGCGGCGAGGACTCGCCCCGTTGCACCCACCCATGATCAAGCAAGACTCGTGCCAAAGACGCCGGATCGGGTCAATACTCGCAGATCGAATATTCAAGACTTCGAACTCAACCAGATTTGCAAGACGCCACGCTTTCCGCGAGATCCCTTGCAAAATGCAACGCCCAGTCCCTGGAGGGGCCGGATCAATGGGCGTGCGGATAGCCGATCTGCGCCAGCGATTCGCTGATCTCGCCGAGGATCGCCGGGTCGTCGATGGTCGCCGGCGCCTTGAATTCCTGGCCGTCGGCGATCCGCCCCATGACCCCGCGCAGGATCTTGCCCGAGCGCGTCTTGGGCAGCCGGTCCACCACCACCGCCGCCTTGAAGGCCGCCACCGGCCCGATGCGCTCGCGCACGAGCTTCACGCATTCGCGGATGATCGCGTCGTGGTCGCGCTCGCAGCCGCGGTTGAGGCAGATGAAGCCCATGGGCAGCTGGCCCTTGAGCTCGTCGGCCACGCCGATCACCGCGCATTCCGCCACGTCGGGATGGCTCGCGAGCACCTCCTCCATGGCGCCGGTGGAGAGACGATGCCCGGCCACGTTGATGACGTCGTCGGTGCGCGCCATGATCGAGACATAGCCGTCCGCGTCGATGATCCCGGCGTCGCCGGTCTCGTAATAGCCCGGGTAGGTGGTGAGATAGGATGTCACGAAGCGCGCCTCGGCGTTCCAGAGCGTCGAGAGCGTGCCCGGCGGCAGCGGCAGCCGGATCGCCACCGCGCCGAGCTGGCCGGTGGGCAGCGGCTCGCCCGCCTCGCCGAGGATCTGCACGTCGTAGCCCGGCATCGGCACGGTGGGCGAGCCGAGCTTGACCGGCAGGAGCTCGATCCCCGCCGGATTGGCGGCGATCGCCCATCCGGTCTCGGTCTGCCACCAATGGTCGATCACCGGGACCTTCAGGTGGCGCTGCGCCCATTCGATCGTGTCGGGATCGGCGCGCTCGCCGGCGAGGAACAGGTATTTCAGCGAGGAGAGGTCGTAGTCGCCGACGAGCTTCGCCTCCGGATCCTCGCGCTTGATCGCGCGGAAGGCGGTCGGCGCGGTGAAGAAGCTCTTCACCCCGTGCTCGGCGATGACGCGCCAGAAAGTGCCGGCATCGGGCGTTCCCACCGGCTTGCCCTCGAAGACGATGGTGGTCGCGCCGGCGATCAAAGGCCCGTAGCAGATGTAGGAATGGCCCACGACCCAGCCCACGTCCGAGGCCGACCAGAAGACGTCCCCCGCCTCGACCCCGTAGATGTTCCTCATCGTCCAGGCCAGCGCCACCAGATGGCCGCCGCTCGGGCGGACCACGCCCTTGGGCGCGCCGGTCGTGCCGGAGGTATAGAGGATGTAGAGCGGGTCCATGCCGCCGACCGGGACGCAATCCGCCGGCGCGGCGCCTTCCTGGAAGGCCTCCCATTCGTGGTCGCGGCCGGCGACCAGATCCGCCCGCGCCTGGTCGCGCTGGAGGATGACGCAGAACTCGGGCTTGGATCGCGCCAGGTCGATGGCCGCATCGACCATGGGCTTGTAGGGCACCACCCGGCCGGGCTCGAGGCCGCAGGAGGCCGCGATCAGCGCCTTGGGCCGGGCATCGTCGATGCGCACGGCGAGCTCGGGCGCCGCGAAGCCGCCGAAGACCACCGAATGCACCGCGCCGAGCCGGGCGCAGGCGAGCATGGCGACGAGCGCCTCGGGCACCATGGGCATGTAGATGACGACGCGGTCGCCCTTGCCCAGGCCCCGCGCGGCGAGCGCCCCGGCGAGCCGCGCGACCCGCTCGCGCAGCTCGCCATAGCTGATCGCGGATTTCGTCCCGGTGATCGGCGAATCATGGATGATCGCGGTGCGCTCGCCGTGACCGGCGAGCACGTGGCGGTCCACCGCGTTGAAGCAGGTGTTGCAGACCCCGTCGGCGAACCAGCCGTAGAGCGGCGCCCGGCTGGAATCGAGCACCGCGCGCGATGGCTCGATCCAGTCGATCGCTTCCGCCGCCTTGCGCCAGAAGCCTTCGGGATCGGCCTTCCAGCCCCGGTAGATCTCTGCATATCCCATGTCTTCCCCCTTTCGGGCCGGGGCGCTCGGTCCTCCTCAGGCGTAGCTCTGCACCGGCGCCCCGGCCAGGGCCGCGATGTTGAGCAACCCGCGCGCGGTGATGGAGGGCGTCACGATATGCGCCTTGTTGCCCATCCCCATGAGGATCGGCCCCACCTCCAGGCCGCCCGCGACCATCTTGATGATGTTGCGCACCGCGCTCGCCGAATCCGTGGTCGAGTAGACCAGCGCATTGGCCGCGCCCTCGAACCGCGAGTTCGGGAAGATCCGCGCGCGCACGGCGGCATCGAGCGCCGCATCCGACTGCATCTCGCCGTCATAGGCGAAATCGAGTCCCTGGGCGTCGAGGATCTCCAGCGCCGCGCGCATCCGCCTGCCGGAATCGGAATCGAGATTGCCGAACTGGGAATGCGAGCAGAGCGCGATCTTCGGCTCCAGTCCGAAGCGGCGCACGTGCCGGGCGGTGGCGACGACCGTGTCGGCGACCTGCTGCGGGGTGGGCACCGGGTTGACCTGGGTGTCGGCGACGAAGAGCGCCCCGCCCTCGTGGATCATCAGGGAGAGCGCCCCGACCGGCCGCAGGGCGGAGGTGCCGAGAATCTGGCGCACGTAGTTGAGGTGCCAGAGATACTGGCCGAAGGTGCCGCAGATCAGGCTGTCGGCATCCTCGCGATGCACCATCACCGCCCCGATCGCGGTGGCGTTGGTGCGCATGATCGCCCGGGCGAGATCCGGCGTGATGCCGCGGCGCTCCTGGAGCGCGTGATAGGTCTCCCAGTACTCCCGGTAGCGCGGGTCGTCCTCGGGGTTCACCAGATCGAAGTCGCGGTCGATCTTGAGCGGAATGGCGTTGCGCTCGCAGCGCCGCTCGATGACCTCGGGGCGCCCGATCAGGATCGGCCGGTCCACGCCCTCCTCGCCCATGGCCAGCGCGGCCCGCAGCACCCGCTCGTCCTCGCCCTCGGCGAAGACGATGCGGCGCACGCTGGTCTTGGCCACCTCGAAGACCGGGCGCATGATGAAGGCGGAGCGGTAGACCGACCGGTTGAGCTCCTGCCGATAGGCTTCGAGATCGGCCAGCGGGCGCTCGGCGACGCCGCTGTCCATGGCGGCCTTGGCCACCGCGAAGGCGACGATGGCGAGCAGCCGCGGGTCGAAGGGCTTGGGGATCAGGTATTCGCGGCCGAAGCTCAGCCGCTCGCCGCGATAGGCGGCCGCGGCCTCCGCGCTCGACGAGCCGCGCGCCAGCGCCGCGATCCCCTCGACGCAGGCGATCTCCATCTCGTCGTTGATCGTCGTGGCGCCGACATCGAGCGCGCCGCGGAAGATGAACGGGAAGCAGAGCACGTTGTTGACCTGGTTGGGGTAATCCGACCGGCCCGTGGCGATGATCGCCCGCGGATTGGCGGCGCGCGCCACCTCGGGGTCGATCTCCGGATTGGGGTTGGCGAGCGCGAGGATGATCGGATCCTCGCTCATTTCCTTGACCATCTCGCCGCTCAGCAGGTTCGGCCCCGAGAGGCCGAGGAAGAGATCCGCGCCGCCGATCACATCGCCGAGCGTGCGCTTGTCGCTGGCCTGGGCGAAGAACGCCTTCTCCGGGTTCATGTCGACTTCGCGGCCCTCGTAGACCAGGCCGTGAATGTCGCAGAGCCAGATGTTCTCGCGCTTCGCGCCGAGCTTGATCAGCATCTTGAGGCAGGCGATGCCGGCGGCGCCGCCGCCGGTGGAGACGATCTTGACCTCCTCGATGTTCTTCTCGGCCACGCGCAGCGCGTTGATCGCCGCCGCGCCGACCACGATCGCCGTGCCGTGCTGGTCGTCGTGGAACACCGGGATCTTCATGCGCTCGCGGCAGAGGCGCTCGACCACGAAGCAATCGGGCGCCTTGATGTCCTCGAGGTTGATCGCGCCGAAGGTCGGCTCGAGCGAGGTGACGATCTCGGCGAGGCGCTCGGGGTCCTTCTCGTTCACCTCGATGTCGAAGCAATCCACATTGGCGAACTTCTTGAAGAGCACCGCCTTGCCCTCCATGACCGGCTTCGAGGCCAGCGCGCCGATATTGCCGAGCCCGAGCACCGCCGTGCCGTTGCTGACCACCGCCACCAGGTTGCCGCGGGCGGTGTAGCGCGCCGCCGCGCCGGGATCGGACTTGATCTCGAGGCAGGCCTCGGCGACGCCGGGGGAATAGGCACGGGCGAGGTCGCGCTGGTTCGCCATCGGCTTGGTCGCCCGGATCTCGAGCTTCCCCGGCTTGGGATATTCGTGGTAGTCGAGCGCCGCCTGGCGGACGTTGTCAGTGCTGCCGTCACTCATCTCAGCTTCCTCCGTTCATCTCGCTGTGCGAGCGCCGTCCCGGCCGGGCGACGCTTTCTCCCCTCCTTCCTAGCGCGCTTCTGCGGCGCGTCGAAAGGCCCCTCGTGCGGCGTCAGCGGCGCGCGCTGCGGATCAGGTCGAGGATCTCCCGCGCCGCCCGGGGAATGTTGGTTCCGGGCCCGAAGATCGCGCTCACCCCCGCCTCCCGGAGGAAGCCGTAATCCTGCTGGGGGATCACCCCGCCGCAGATCACCAGGATCTCCCCGGCCCCCTGCGCCCGGAGCGCGGCGACGAGCTTCGGCGCCAGGGTCTTGTGCCCGGCCGCCTGGCTCGAGATGCCCACCACATGCACGTCGTTGTCGACGGCGTCCTGCGCCGCCTCCTCGGGGGTCTGGAAGAGCGGGCCGACGTCCACGTCGAAGCCGATGTCGGCGAAGGCGGTGGCGATGACCTTGGCGCCGCGGTCGTGGCCGTCCTGGCCCATCTTGACCACCAGCATGCGCGGCCGGCGCCCCTCCTCCTCGGCGAATCGCTCCACGTCCGCCTGGATCGCGGCGAAGCCCGCGTCGCCCTCGTAGGCCGCGCCATAGACCCCGGCGAGCGTCTTCACCTCGGCCCGGTGCCGCCCGAATACCTTTTCCATCGCGTCCGATATCTCCCCCACGGTGGCGCGTGCGCGCGCCGCCTCGACCGCCGCCGCCAGCAGGTTGCCGCCCTCGCGCGCCGTGCGCTCCAGCCCCTCGATCGCCTGCGCCCAGGCCTCCGGGTCCCGCGTCGCGCGGATCCGCTCCAGCCGCGCCACCTGCGCCTCGCGCACGCGGGCATTGTCCACGTCGCGGATCTCGATCGCATCCTCCCGCTCCAGCCGGTAGCGGTTGACGCCGACGATCACCTCCTCGCCGCGGTCAACGGCCGCCTGCCGCCGCGCCGCCGATTCCTCGATGCGGAGCTTGGGCATGCCGCTCGCCACCGCCTTGGTCATGCCGCCCATCGCCTCGACCTCGCCGATCAGCGCCCAGGCCTGATCCGCCAGCGCCGCGGTCAGGCTCTCCACGTAATAGGAGCCCGCCAGCGGATCGACCACGCGCGTCACCCCGGTCTCGTGCTGCAGGATCAGCTGGGTGTTGCGCGCGATCCGCGCCGAGAATTCGGTGGGCAGCGCGATCGCCTCGTCGAAGGAATTGGTGTGCAGCGACTGGGTGCCGCCGAGCACCGCCGCCAAGGCCTCGTAGGCGGTCCGCACCACGTTGTTGTAGGGGTCCTGCTCCTGCAGGCTGACGCCCGAGGTCTGGCAATGGGTGCGCAGCATCAGGCTCGCGGGCTTCTTCGGCCCGAATTCCGTCATGATGCGGTGCCAGAGCAGCCGCGCCGCCCGGAGCTTCGCCGCCTCCATGAAGAAGTTCATGCCGATGGCGAAGAAGAAGCTCAGCCGCCCGGCGAAGGCGTCCACGTCCATCCCCGCCGCGATCGCCGCCCGCACGTATTCGCGGCCGTCCGCCAGCGTGAAGGCGAGCTCCTGCACCAGGTTCGCGCCCGCCTCCTGCATGTGGTAGCCGGAGATCGAGATCGAGTTGAACTTGGGCATCTCGGCGGCGGTATAGGCGATGATGTCCGAGACGATCCGCATGGAGGGGTCCGGCGGATAGACGTAGGTATTGCGGACCATGAACTCCTTGAGGATGTCGTTCTGGATCGTGCCCGAGAGCTCGCCGCGCGCCACGCCCTGCTCCTCGCCGGCGACGATGAAGGAGGCCAGCACGGGGATCACCGCGCCGTTCATGGTCATCGAGACCGAGACCTTCTCCAGCGGGATGCCGTCGAAGAGGATCTTCATGTCCTCCACCGAATCGATCGCCACGCCCGCCTTGCCGACATCGCCCTCCACCCGCGCATGGTCGCTGTCGTAGCCGCGGTGGGTCGCGAGATCGAAGGCGACGCTCACCCCCTGCTGCCCGGCGGCCAGCGCCTTGCGGTAGAAGGCGTTCGATTCCTCCGCCGTCGAGAAGCCGGCGTATTGCCGGATCGTCCAGGGCCGGCCGGCATACATCGTCGCCCGCGGCCCGCGGGTGAAGGGCGCGAGGCCGGGCAGGCTGCCGAGATGGCCGAGGCTCGCCAGATCTTGCCCGGTGTAGAGCGGCCGCACGGTGATGCCCTCGGGCGTCGCCCAGTCGAGGCTCTCCACCTTCGCGCCCTTCAGCTCGCGCTCCGCCAGTTCGCGCCAGCGCGCCAGATCCGCCTCGCCCATCGCTCCGCTCCTCATCCCGCCACGCAGGGGCGGCGCAAAATCCCCGCCCCCGACCCGAATTGCCCGGATTCTCTCTCGCATCCCGCAACGGTGTGCCTATGTCTTGGGACGAGGGAGAAATTCATGCCGCCTGCCCGCCTGATCGCCATCGCCATCCTGCTCGCGGCCGGCCCGGCCGCGGCCCAGGACGGGGCACCCGTCCAGGCCACGGCCACGGCCACGGCGCAATCCGCCGCTGCGGAGGCGTCCGAGCAGCCGGCGCTCGAGGATCTGCTCTGGGTGGCCCGGCCGATCGTGGTCTTCGCCGACACCCCGAACGATCCGCGCTTCCAGCAGCAGATGCGCATGCTCGACGAGCGCGCCGTCGAATTGGCCGAGCGCGACGTGGTCATCCTCACCGACACCGATCCCGCCGCCAAGGGGCCGCTGCGCACCGCGCTCAGGCCGCGCGGCTTCAACCTCGTGCTCATCGACATCGACGGCACCGTCGCCCAGCGCCGCCCGGCGCCGACCACGGCGCGCGAGCTGATCAATCTCATCGACCGCATGCCCTCGCGCCGGCAGGAGACCGGCTCGCGGCGGCAGTGAGCACGAGCGGCTGGCGTCGCGACGCACCACCCTCCAGCATCCGTCGGATTGCCCGACGTCACCAGCGCCCACAGGAAACCCCCATGCGCCTGCTTGCCATCGCTCTCCTCCTCGTCGCGGCACCGGCCTTCGCGCAGAACCTGCCGCCCGCCAACGGGCTGCCGCTCAGCCAGATCGTCGCCGGGGTCGAAACGAGCCAACCGGTCCGGGTCTTCACCGAGATCGAATGGGACGACGACGGCTACTGGGACGTCGAATTCATCAACGCGGACAACCGCCGCAGGAGCGTCCGCATCGATCCTTTCAGCGGCGAACCCCGGAGCCGCCGCAACCGCTGAGGCCGGCATCACTCGAACTCCAGGATGACGGCATCGACGGCGAGGCTGTCGCCGGGGCTGGCATGGATCTTCGCGACCCGCGCCCGGCGCTCGGCGCGCAGCACGTTCTCCATCTTCATCGCCTCGATCATGGCGAGCGACTGGCCGTCGAAGACCTCGTCGCCCTCGGCCACGTCGATGCGCACCACCAGCCCCGGCATCGGGCAGAGCAGGAGCTTCGAGGTGTCGGGCGGCGCCTTCTGCGGCATCTTCGCGGCCAGTTCCGCGTGGCGCGCCGAGCGCACCGAGACCTTGAGATCCGCGCCGCGGTAGCGCATGCGGTAGCCGCCGGGGATGCGGTCGAGCTTGACCGAGCGCGGCCGCCCGCCCACCGCGACCGCCACCACCGGATCCCAGAAGGCGCCGGCATGGTCGCTGGCGATCGTGAGGCGCGCGCCGTCCTCGAGCTCGATCACCGGGCCGCTGCCCTCCTCGATCACCCGCGCGGGCCAGGACCGCCCCGCCATGCCAACCACCCAGGTGTCGCCCACATGGCGCTCGTGATGCGAGAGCCGGCCGCTGATCCGCGCCGCCCGCTTCTCCCCGGCGTGATGCACCGCCACGGCCAGCGCCGCGAGATCGCGCAGCACCGCCTCCGGCAGATCCACGCCGGCGAAGCCCTCGGGATATTCCTCGGCGATGAAGGCGGTGGTGATCTCGCCCGACCGGAACCGCGGATGCTCCATCACCGCAGAGAGGAAGGGCAGGTTGTGGCCGATTCCCTCGACCTCGAATTCGTCGAGCGCCACGCCCATGGCCGCGATCGCGGCGGCGCGGTCCGGCGCCCAGGTGCAGAGCTTGGCGATCATCGGGTCGTAGTACATCGAGATCTCGCCGCCCTCGAAGACGCCGGTGTCGTTGCGCACCACCCGCTCCGCCTCGCGGATCTCCACCGGCGGGCGGTAGCGGGTGAGCCGGCCGATCGAGGGCAGGAAGTTGCGATAGGGGTCCTCGGCATAGAGCCGGCTCTCGATCGCCCAGCCGTCGAGGCGCACGTCCTGCTGCCCGATCGCCAGCCTCTCCCCCGCCGCCACCCGGATCATCTGCTCCACCAGGTCGATGCCGGTGATCAGCTCGGTCACGGGATGCTCGACCTGCAGCCGCGTGTTCATCTCCAGGAAGTAGAAGTTGCGCGCGCCGTCGACGATGAATTCCACCGTCCCGGCGGAGCAGTAGTCGACCGCCTTCGCCAGCGCGACCGCCTGCTCGCCCATCGCCCGGCGCGTGTCGGCATCGAGAAAGGGCGAGGGCGCCTCTTCGATGACCTTCTGGTTGCGCCGCTGGATCGAGCATTCCCGCTCGTGCAGGTAGATGCAATTGCCGTGCTGGTCGCCGAGCACCTGGATCTCGATGTGCCGCGGCTGGGTGACGAACTTCTCGATGAAGATGCGGTCGTCGCCGAAGCTCGAGGCCGCCTCCGAGCGCGACCGCTCGAAGCCCTCGCGCGCCTCCGCCTCGTCCCAGGCGATGCGCATGCCCTTGCCGCCACCCCCGGCCGAGGCCTTGATCATCACCGGATAGCCGATCTCCGTGGCGATGCGCGCGGCGTGCTCCGCATCGTCGATCAGCCCCATGAAGCCCGGCACCGTCGAGACGCCCGCCTCGGCTGCGAGCTTCTTCGAAGTGATCTTGTCGCCCATCGCCTCGATGGCGCCCACCGGCGGGCCGATGAAGGCGACGCCCTCCGCCGCCAGCGCCGCCGCGAAATCCGCGCGCTCCGACAGGAAGCCGTAGCCCGGATGCACCGCCTCGGCCCCGGTCGCCCGGATCGCCTCCAGGATGCGCTCGATCACGATATAGGACTGGCTCGCCGGCGCCGGGCCGATATGCACCGCCTCGTCGGCCATGCGCACATGCAGGGCATGGGCATCGGCGTCCGAATGCACGGCGACGGTCGCGATGCCCATCCGCCGGGCGGTCTTGATGACCCGGCAGGCGATTTCGCCCCGATTCGCGATCAGGATCTTCTCGAACATCGTTCCTCGCTCGCTCCTCCGCTCCGCCTCTCGCTCGCTCGGGGGTCCGTCACGGACCAATCGTCGGGCCCTGGCCCGGGATGAAGCCCGACGAAAGGCTGTCCTGCTGCAGCATCTGCTCGTTCAGCGCCGCGCGGTTCTCGGGCGAGGCCTCGGGGGCCGAGCCGCTCGCGCAGGCGGCGGTCATCAGCACGGCGGCGAGGCTCGCCAGTCCCTTGATGCGTTTCATCGTCTCGCTTCCTCTCAATTGGCGCCTCCCGGCGCAGGATCGCAGCGCGACGAGGCGGATGCGGGCGTCACCCATCCTCGAAGGCTTCCGGAAAACTCGCGCGCGCCCGCGCCTCGTCGATCACCAGCCGCGCCTCGTAGCTCGCGGGGTCGAAGGGATCGTCCGCCGGCAGGATCTCGCGCCCGAAGAGCCAGCCGAGCCGGCCGGCGTCGAGGTTGCCGCGCTCGAAGGGCTCCGCCCCGAACTGCGCCCAGAGTGCCGCCAGGAACGCCCGGTCGGCGGCGCGGTCGAGCGGCCGCCGGTCGGCGTAGCGCTCGCGCGCCTTCAGCGGCGTGGCGCCGTCGCGCGCCGCCCGGCGGATGGTGAACTGAAGGTCGGTTCCGGGCAGCCGGCCGGGGAAGCCGCGATGCTTCAGCACCCCCCGCCTCCCGCCGGCTGCGGCGTCCCGGTCAATCCTCGCCGAGATGCATCACCGCCACGCCCATCGAGACCGCCCCGAAGGTGAGCGCGGTCTGGAAGAAGAGCAGGAAGGTCGCGAGCCCGCTGGTGTCGCTTTCGAGCAGCCCCGCGAGGCCCGCCACGTCGAACCAGATCAGCACCAGCAGGAAGCTGCAGCCGATGACCATGCCGTTCGCGATATGGACCAGCATGAAGCGAATGAGCTTTGGCAGCGACATCCAGAGGCGGCGCATGGCGAAAGCTCCCGTCTTGAGCCATCTCTGGACATAGTGCGCCACTCGCCCGCTGTCCATCGGACGAGCCCTGGCCGACGGCGATCGGATGGGTCCGTTTCATGCCCCTCTCCCCCGCCCGCCCGATCACAGCGGAATGTTGTCGTGCTTCTTCCACGGGGTCTCCGCCCGCTTCGAGCGCAGGCCGGCGAAGGCCCGGGCCACCCGCCGCCGGGTGGAATGCGGCATGATCACCTCGTCGATGAAGCCCTTCTCCGCCGCCACGAAGGGATTGGCGAAACGCGCCTCGTAGTCCCGGGTCCGCGCCGCGATCTTCTCCGGCTGGGCGAGCTCGGAGCGATAGAGGATCTCCACCGCGCCCCGCGCGCCCATCACCGCGATCTCCGCCGTCGGCCAGGCGTAGTTCACGTCGCCGCGCAGGTGCTTGGAGCTCATCACGTCATAGGCCCCGCCATAGGCCTTGCGGGTGATGACCGTGACCTTGGGCACCGTCGCCTCGCCATAGGCGAAGAGCAGCTTGGCGCCGTGCTTGATGATGCCGCCGAATTCCTGCGCCGTGCCCGGCAGGAAGCCCGGCACGTCGACGAAGGTCAGGATCGGGATCGAGAAGGCGTCGCAGAAGCGCACGAAACGCGCCGCCTTGCGCGCCGAATCGATGTCGAGGCAGCCCGCCAGCACCAGCGGCTGGTTGGCCACCACCCCGATCGTCGAGCCCTCCAGCCGGATGAAGCCGGTCAGGATGTTCCGCGCGAAATCGGGCTGGATCTCGAAGAAATCGCCCTCGTCGGCGACCTTCCGGATCAGCTCCTTCATGTCGTAGGGCGTGTTCGCATTGGGGGGCACCAGCGTGTCGAGGCTCTCCTCGATGCGCTCGGGCGAATCGTAGAAGGGGCGCACCGGCGGCACCTCGCGATTCGACAGCGGCAGGAAGTCGAAGAGCCGGCGCACCTCCATCAGCGCGACGATGTCGTTCTCGTAGGCGCCGTCGGCGACCGAGGACCGGGTGGTATGGGTCTTGGCCCCGCCCAGATCCTCGGCGGTGACCACCTCGTTGGTCACGGTCTTCACCACGTCCGGGCCGGTGACGAACATGTAGGAGGAGTCGCGCACCATGAAGATGAAATCGGTCATGGCCGGCGAATAGACCGCGCCGCCGGCGCAGGGGCCCATGATCACCGAGATCTGCGGCACCACGCCGGAGGCGAGGATGTTGCGCTGGAACACCTCGCCATAGGCCGCGAGCGAGCCGACGCCCTCCTGGATGCGCGCGCCGCCGGAATCGTTGAGCCCGATCACCGGCGCGCCGTTGCGCATGGCCATGTCCATGATCTTGCAGATCTTCTGGCCATGGGTCTCGGAGACCGAGCCGCCGAAGACCGTGAAGTCCTGGCTGAAGGCATAGACCTGCCTTCCGTTGATCGTGCCCCAGCCGGTGACGACGCCGTCGCCGGGATAGCTGGTCGATCCCATGCCGAACTCGGCGCAGCGATGCGCCACGAACATGTCGAATTCCTCGAAGCTGCCCTCGTCGAGCAGCACCTCGAGGCGTTCGCGCGCCGTCAGCTTGCCCTTGGCGTGCTGCCCGTCGATGCGGCGCTGTCCCCCGCCGATCCGCGCCTCGGCGCGGCGGTCTTCTAGCTCTTCGAGGATGTGCTTCATGCGCCCCTTCCCCCTGCGGCCTGGGGCAGGCATTGCCAGATCGCCCGGATCGCGGCAAGCGGACATCGGCAGATTTGCAAAGCGTATTGCAAAGGCGTACTGCGAATTGCAATATTGCGAAGTCATGGCACAGCAGGCCAAGCTCTACGCCGGGGTCAAGCTGCGCGAGATCCGCGCGCGGCTGCGGCTGACCCAGGCCGAATACGCGGCGCGGCTCGGCGTCTCGCTCTCCTATCTCAACCAGATGGAGAACAACCACCGCCCGGTCTCGGCGAGGGTGATCCTCGCCCTGGTCGAGGAATTCGCCGTCGACGTGAGCGAGCTCGCCGCCGGCGCCCACGAGCGCATCGCTGCCGACATGCGCGAGGCGCTGGCCGATCCGGTCTTCGGCATGGTGCCGCCGCCGGGCGACATCCAGCTCGTCGCCTCCAACGCCCCCAACTTCGCCCGCGCCTTCCTCACCCTGCACCGGGCGCATCGCGAGACCCAGGACCGGCTCGCCCAGCTCAACGAGGCCATCGGCCGCGAGGAGGGCGCGCTCAGCCCGCTGCCCTGGGAGGAGGTGCGCGACTTCTTCCACTACTGCGACAATTACATCGACGCCATCGACCGCGCCGCCGAGCGCCTCGCCTCGCAGCTCGCCCCCGGCGACCGCCGCGCCGCGCTCGAAGCCCGGCTCGCCGAGCGCCACGGCATCGCGCTCGCGACCGAGCCCGGCGGCCCGCTGCGCCGCTTCGACGCCGGGGCGCGCAGGCTCACCCTCGCCGCCGAGGCCGCCCCGGCGAGCCAGGTCTTCCAGGCCCTGCACCAGGTCGCGATGATCGAGCACGACGACCTGCTCGAGGCGACGCTCGATCTCGCCCGCTTCCGCACCGAGGCGGCGCGGGCGATCTGCAAGACCGGGCTCGCCAATTACTTCGCCGGCGCGGCCCTCCTGCCCTACGGGCGCTTCCTCGAGCGCGCCGGCTCGGCGCGCCACGACATCGAGGCGCTGGCGCTCGAGTTCCAGGCCTCCATCGAGCAGGTCGCCCAGCGCCTCTCGACCCTGCAGCGCCCCGGCGCCAAGGGCGTGCCCTTCTTCTTCGTGCGCGTGGACCAGGCCGGCACCATCACCAAGCGCCATTCCGCCACGCGGCTGCAATTCGCCCGATTCGGCAGCGCCTGCCCCTTGTGGAACGTGCACCGCGCCTTCGAGACCCCGGGCCGCTTCCTGCGGCAGCTGGCCGAGACCCCGGACGGCGCGCGCTACCTCTGCCTCGCGCGCGACGTCTCCAAGCCCGGCGGCAGCTTCCGCGCGCCGGTGCGGCGCTACGCGATCGGCCTCGGCTGCGAGATCGCCCATGCCGGCGCGCTGGTCTATGCCGACGATCTCGACATGCGTAACGACGCCGCCTACCAGCCCATCGGCGTCTCCTGCCGCATCTGCGAGCGGCGCGACTGCCACCAGCGCGCCGTCCCGCCGCTCGAGCGCCCGCTCACGGTCGATCCCGACGAGCGCGGCCTGCTGCCCTACCGGATCGGCTAGAACTTGTAGACCGCGCCGAGCAGCAGATCGACGGTCTCGACCTGGGCTTCCCAGGAGAGGTTGTCCGGGCCGTCCAGCGTTCCGCTGTCGGTGGCGAAGTAGCGGACCTCACCCACGACCGACCAGTTCGGGTTCACCGCATAGCCGACGCCGCCGATCAGCTGCCAGGCGAGGGCATTGTCCCGCTTGAACGAGCCGATGTCGTCGATGTCCGATTCCATGTTGGCCCAGCCGAGGCCGCCGCCGACATAGGGCTGCACCGCGCCGCCCGCGCCCATCCCGTCGAACTTGTAGAGCGCGTTCAGCATGACCGCGTTGGAATTGGTCGTGCCGCCGCTCTCGCCGATGCCGGTGAGCTCGGTGGTCGTGTCCGCGTCGCGATAGGCGTATTCCAGCTCCAGCCCGAAGTTCGGCGTATAGTCGTAGCCGACCGCCGCGCCGAGCACGTAGCCGGTGTCGTAGCTGGCGTCGCCATCCGCGAGGAAGCTGCCGCCGCTGTTCACCTCGCCCGACTGGTCCTGCGGCCAGGTCGCGCCGCCGAAGCCCTTGACGTACCATTGCCCGCCGCTCATGAAGCCCTGCGCCGAAGCCGCTCCGGCGGCCAGCATCGTCCCCGCCGCCAGGGCGACCGCGAGTTTCGTGCGATCGAAGCCGTGCATTCTGCCCTCCTGTGCTGTCCGCGCCCGATCCGGGCGAAACGCCTCTCATGTTGGGGCGCCGCCCGCGAAGGTCAACGGCGTCCCCACGGATTCCGGCACGGGCCGCGAGACCGGGCCAAGGGGAGCGCCTCTGGCGTCGCGAACTCGCAGGGCGTGCCCAGTGCAACGATTCCGCCGAGGCCAGGCACCGCCGGGCAGCGATCACCCTAGAGACCCCGGACCCTGCCCTTGCAATGCCTGCCGGCCGCGTCCAAGATCGCCCGGGAAGGAGGGAGCCATGGTCGAGGAACCGGCAGCCGCGTCTCCGCGCATCTCGCGCAAGGCCCTCCTGGAGGCCCTGGCCGCGCTGGTGCTGCTCGCGCTCGCCTTCGCCGGCATCGCCGCCTCGGACGTGTCGGCGGCCGGCACACAGAGCTACTGGACCCTGATCACCCTGATCTTCGCCCTGGCTTCCTTCGCGGTCGACTGGCAGCATTCGGGTCCGGATTTCCGCGGTTCGCGCAGCGCCGTCCGTCTCGGCCTGCACTGGGCCGGGGTGTTCGCGGCGGTCCAGATCGTCTATTTCTTCATCGCCTCAGGCCGGTTGGCGAATGCCGACACCGGGCTCGTCAACGGGCTGATCCTCGCGCTCGGCACCTTCCTCTGCGGCGTCCATGTCAGCTGGCGCCTGATGGTGCTGGGGCTGGCGCTGGGCCTCGCCACCGGCGCGGTCGCCTATGTGGAACAGTATCTCTGGGTCTTGCTCGGCCTCGCGCTGCTCGCCGTCGTAGCACTTCTGCTCGGCACGCGGCTGACCCGTCGCACGATCGCCTGACCGCCGCCGCGGCCGGGCTTCAGGAGAAGGCCGCACCCCGCGCGGCGCGCATGGCATTCCTCCGGACCGATTGCGGCGGGGCGCCGGTGGCGCCTCTCGCGATCCGGTCGCCCGGAGGGGCGCGTCTCAGGCTTCCAGCGCCACCCAGATCGGAACGTGGTCGGAGGGCCTCTCGCGGCTGCGGATCTCCTTGTCGATCCCGCAGGCCGTCAGGCGGTCGGCCGCCTGCGGCGTCAGCAGCACATGGTCGATGCGGATGCCGTTGTTCTTCTGCCAGGCCCCGCCCTGGAAATCCCAGAAGGTGTAGATGCCGGGGCTCGCGTCGGTGGCGCGCAGCGCGTCCGTCAGGCCGAGATTGACGAGGCGGTGGAAGGCGGCGCGGGTCGGGGGCAGGAAGAGCGCGTCCGCTTCCCAGGCCTTGGGGTCGCGGCAGTCCTCGGCCTGCGGGATGACGTTGAAATCCCCCAGGATCACCGCCGCTTCCTCCGCCTCAAGCAGCGCGGCGGCGCGGCTCTCCAGCCGCTCCATCCAGGCGAGCTTGTAGTCGTATTTCGGGCCGGGCGCGGGATTGCCGTTGGGCAGGTAGAGGCCGCAGATGCGCAGGGCGGCATGCTCGCCCACGACGGTCGCCTCGATCCAGCGCGCCTGGTCGTCGGATGCGTCCCCGGGCAGGCCGCGGGCGACGTCCTCGAGCGGCAGGCGGGAGAGGATCGCGACGCCGTTGAAACCCTTCTGCCCATGGGTCGCGACATTGTATCCCGCATCCTCGATCTCGGAGCGCGGGAAGGCCTCGTCGAGCGACTTGATCTCCTGCAACACGGCGACGTCGGGCCGGGCCTCGGCCAGCCAGTCGAGCAGGGCCGGCAGGCGGGCCTTGATTCCATTGATGTTGAAGGAGGCGATCTTCATCCCCGGATCCCGCGCTGGCCTGGGCGGAGCCTAGGAGCGGGACCGAAGCACCGCAAGGGCGGCGGGCCGGAAAACGGTCTGGGCGAGCCATGCCGGCGCCATGCAAGGGCCTCGCACCGGCTGACCCGCCCCGCCCCCCGCAGGACGGCCGCGGCTCGATCCGCCGCGGGTCAGATCGAGAAGGAGGTGCCGCAGCCGCAGGAGGAGGTGGCGTTGGGGTTCTTGACCACGAAGCGGGCGCCGATCAGCTCGTCGGCGAAGTCGATCTCGGCATCGGCGAGGAAGGGCAGCGAGACCGGGTCGATCAGCACCCGCGACCCGTCCTTCTCCAGCACCAGGTCGTCGGAGGCGGGCGCGGGCTCGAGCGTGATGTCGTACTGGAAGCCCGAGCAGCCGCCGCCCTCGACGGCGACGCGCAGGCATTGCACGCCGGCGCCGATCTCGGCGAGCCGGGCGAAGGCGCGGTCGGTCACGCGCGGCGGGAGAGTTATGTCCATCTTTCGACCCCTGGCGGGATGCGTTAGAGGGAAGTTAGGCGCGGCAGGACCGCGAGACAAGACGGACGGCGGCCCGGAGATGCCAGCAGCCTTCGCAACCTCGCCCGCGATCAGCCGGGGCCGGCTCTTCGCGGAGGAGGATTCCACGCACCGGTCCTGCTACCAGCGCGACCGCGACCGGATCATCCATTCCTCCGCCTTCCGCCGCCTCAAGCACAAGACCCAGGTCTTCGTGGAGCACGAGGGCGATTACTACCGCACGCGGCTCACGCATTCGATCGAGGTGGCGCAGGTCGCGCGCACGCTGGCGCGCACGCTCGGGCTGAACGAGGAGCTCGCCGAGGCGGTGGCGCTCGCCCACGACCTCGGCCATCCGCCCTTCGGCCATACCGGCGAGGAGGCTTTGCAGGCGGTGATGGAACCCTGGGGCGGGTTCGATCACAACGCCCAGGCGCTGACCATCGTCACCCGGCTCGAGGCGCATTACGCCGAGTTCGACGGGCTGAACCTGACCTGGGAGACGCTGGAGGGCATCGCCAAGCACAACGGCCCGGTGAAGGGCGAGGTTCCGGCGGCGCTGGCGGATTATACCGCGCGGCACGACCTCGAGCTCGGGACGCATGCCAGCGCCGAGGCGCAGGTGGCGGCGATCTCCGACGACATCGCCTACAACAACCACGATCTCGCCGACGGGCTGCGCGCGGGGCTCTTCAGCCTCGAGGATCTGCGCGCGCTGCCGCTGATCGGGCGCTGCATCGCCGAGGTGGACGCGCGCTGGCCGGGGCTGGCGCCGGCGCGGCGCGAGCACGAGGCGCTGCGGCGCTTCTTCGGGCTCTTGGTCGAGGACGTACTGGCCACGAGCCGGGCGCGGATCGCCGAGCATGACCCGAAGGACGCCGCGGCGATCCGTCATCTCGGGGTGCCGGTGGTGCGCTTCTCGGAGGCGAGCTTCGCGGAGCTGAAGGTGATCCGCGAGTTTCTCTATCACCGCATGTACCGGCACTGGACGGTGCAGCGGATGCGGCGCAAGGCGCGCGCGGTGGTGCGCGAGCTCTTCGAGATGTTCCTCGACGCGCCGGAGCTCATGCCGCCGGAATGGAACGCCTGCGCCGGGCTCGGGACCGGCGCGCGGGCGCGGGTGGTCTCGGATTACATCGCCGGCATGACCGACCGCTTCGCGCTGCAGGAGCACCGCAAGCTGACCGACCCGGACGTGCGGGCATGAGATGGTGGACATTTTCGCCGCAATCGGGTTTCAGGATCTCGGTCCGGGTTGTCCGGACGGGCGACAGGATCGAAAGGCAGGCAAACAGGATGAGAATGACGGATTTCGCGAAGGTTTCCGGCGCGGCGCTGGTGGCGCTGGGCCTTCTGGGCTGCACGCCGCAGAACACCGGGAACCTCGTCAGCGCCAATCAGGCGCAGGGCGCGCAGTCGGTGTCCTTCGGCGAGATCATCGGCGCCCAGCCGGTGCAGGTGCAGGGCGGCAACAAGACGGCCGAGGTCGTGGGCACGCTGGCCGGCGGCCTGGCCGGCGGGCTGCTCGGCAACGAGGTCGGGGGCGGCCTCGGCCAGGACATCGCGACGGTGGCGGGCGCGACCGCGGGTGCCGCGGCGGGCAACCGGGTGGCCGGGGCGGCGACCACGGTGCAGTCGACCCAATGGACGGTCCGGCTCGACGACGGGCGCACCATCGCGGTCATCCAGGCCGAGCCGGTCTTCTCGATGGGCCAGCGGGTGCAGGTGATCCAGAGCGCCGACGGCACGACCCGGCTCCTGCCCTGAGGTTGGTCCGGCGCGTCCCGCGCGGCTGCGGTGCCGGCCCTTGTTGCCGGCCCGCAACAGCCGCGGAGAAGCTGCCGGGACATCTTCACCTGGGCGGCGGCCGCGCCGAAGATGCGGGATCGTGCAATGCTGATCGAGGTGAGATCATGACGGGACGATCGAGGTTCTTCGCGGCCGCGGCGATCGCGACGCTGGCGGCCGGCGCGGGCGCGGCCTCGGCGCAGGGGTTCGGCGGCTCCTTCTATCTCAAGGGCTTCGGCGGCGCGACCTGGCCCTCGGGCGAGGAGAACGAGCTGCAGTTCCTCGGCGGCGGCACCGATGTCGACGTCAAGCTCGACTACGACACCGGCTACGTGCTCGGGGTCGCGGTCGGATACAACTACACCCCGAACATCGGGCTGGAGCTGGAATACGGCTTCCGGCAGGCGGATCTGAAGGGTCAGGTCAGCGGCGACACGCGGTCGAACGCGGTGATGGTCAACGCGATCTACCGGCTCGACGGCATGGGGGCGGACGGCGCCTTCCAGCCCTATTTCGGCGCCGGCATCGGCGGGGCGAACATCGACCTGCAGTCGGAGGACGACGGATCCTTCGACAGCGGCGGGCTCTTCGCCTGGCAGCTGATCGGCGGCGTCGGCTACCGGCTCACGCCGGACTGGACGGTGATGGGCGAGGCGCGCTGGTATTCGGTCAACAGCGGATCGCTCGACGGCGCGGACGGGTTCTCGCTCGACTCCGGCTTCGAAAGCTTCGACCTGCTGCTGGGCGCGGCCTACAGCTTCTGACCGGGTGAATGCGACGCGGGCCGCGCCGGGCGCGGCCCTCTCCCAGGGCCCGGCCTCCGGATCTCCGCATCGGTCAACCGGAACGGCCACCGGCCCGGGACGTCACCCCGTCGCCCGGTCGCTCACCACATCCGCCCCGAAGAGCCAGTCGAATCGCCGCGTCAGCAGGCCCGGCGCCGTGACGCTCACCGCCCGCAGCCCCAGATGCGCGGCATCGCGAATGCCCGGCCGCAGGTGGAAGATCCGGCCGTTCCGCGCCGAAGCCCGCTGCACCCGCCCCGCCCGCGGCGCCCGCCGCGCCTCGTAGGCGAGAAGCCCGCGCTCCGGCGTCTCCGCCACGTCGAGCTCGGCGGCCAAGACCCAGGCATCCTCCAGCGCCATGGTCGCGCCCTGCGCGAGATAGGGCAGCATCGGATGGCAGGCATCGCCCAGGAGCGCGATCCGGCCCGTCACCCAGCGCGGCAGCGGCGGGTGATCGAAGAGCCCCCAGAGGAAGGTTTCCTCCACCCCCTCGAGCAGATCCGCCGCCGGCCCGCCCCAATCGGCGAAGGCCCGGCGCAGATTGGCCGGATCGTCCGCCTCCATCCAGCCCTCCGCCGTCCAGGAGGCGCGCTCCTCGACGGCCACGAAATTGACCTGCCGCCCGCCGCGCAGCGGATAGGTGACGAGATGCCGCCCCGGCCCGACCGTGACCCGCGCCACCTCGGCGAGCCCCGGCGCGCCCAGCCGCGCCGCATCGACCAGCCCGCGCCAGGCCACATGGCCGGTGAAGCGCGGCGGCTGCCCCTCCAGCCAGTCGGCGCGCAGGCGCGAGCGGATGCCGTCCGCGCCGACGACGATCTCCGCGGCATGCTCGGGGCCCGCCTCCGGCACCACCCGGAGCCCCTGCGCGGTGTCGGCCACCTGGGTGATCGCCGTGCCGAGGCGCAGCTCGACGCCGGCCTCGCGCGCGGCCTCCGCCAGCAGCGCCAGCAGATCGGCGCGGTGGAAATGCCAGTAGGGGCGGCCGTAGCGCGCGACGCTGGTCGGGCCCAGCGGCACGCGGGCGAGGATGCGGTCGGAGCGATGGTCGCGCAATTCGATGCCCTGGGGGAGGCCGGCCCGGGCCTCGGCGGCATCGCGCATCCCCAGCGCTTCCAGCACCGCCACGCCGTTGGGGGCGACCTGCAATCCGGCGCCGACCTCGCCGAGCGCCGGCGCCCGCTCGAAGACCGTGACCCTGGCCCGCCGCTGCGCCAGCGCCGTGGCGGCGGCGAGGCCGCCGATCCCCGCGCCGATCACCGCGATTTCGCGTCCCGCAAGCGCCATGCCATCCCCCCGGTCCGGACGGCCGCTCTATAGGACAGACTGCGCCCGGCGTCAGGCCGGAATCGACCCGCCTCCGCCCTCCGCCACCTCCCGGCTAGCGGCGGGCGCTCCGCAACAGGCGCTGCGCCTCGGCCCTGAGCTCGCCCGCGCGCAGCACGAGCGCCTCTTCGGCGGCGGCCGCGCGCCGCTGCTTCGGGGCGAAGCCGGAGGCGGCCATCGGCATGGCGGCCGCTGCCGAGCGCGCCGGCCGGATCGCCGCGATCATTCCCACCAGCCGGCCGGTGCGGTCGAACATCGGCCCGCCCGAGAACCCCGGCCGCACCCCGGGCAGAAGGGCGACGAGCCCGGGGCCGAAGCCGGTGGAATCGTTGGCCGGGTCGATGACGCGGCCGGCCAGCTCCAGCCGCGGCAGGCCGCGCCGGCCGCCGCCCGCATCGATCCCGGCCGCGACCACCGCGAGCCCCGCGACCCGGGGCGCATCCTCCCCCGGCACCGGCGGCGCGAGGCCGCCCGGCACCGAGAGCACCGCGAGATCCATGCGCGGGCTGATCGCGAGCACCATTCCCGCGCCCCTGGCGCGCCCCGGGCCGGAGGCGACGAGGTCGAGGCGCCCGCCGGGACGAAGCCCGCGCACCACATGCGCATTGGTGACCGCGAGCCCCTCGGCGATCACGAAGGCCGATCCGACGATCCTGCCGTTGAAGACCGTGAGGTGATGGTCGAGCGCCCGCCCCCCGCGCTCGGAGGCATCGCCCCGGAAGCCCAGCGCGCAGGCGAAGCCCAGGAGGACCGTCGCGACGATCATCCCCCTGCGACGCACGGCCAGCCGCGCGCCGACACCATGCCGGTCACCCATGATTTTCCCCACCCCAGCCGCCGGACCCCCATGCCGGCGCACGGGGAAAAGCTAGGCCGCGGCCCTTACCGCCCGGCTAACGCGACCCGGATCAGTGCCTAAACTTGATCGTTAAGCGATTTCTGCGCCCCGACCCTGCCGGAGCGGCGGCGGGCATAACTGCAACGATCGCCGGGAATCGGAAAGGTTGTGTTTGATTTCGCTGCACCACTTCGGGTAGTTCTACGAAAAGTTGAATCACTTTTGACCAGTATCCGCGAAACGATAGTGACGAGGGTTCCGATGCGCACGAAGCCTGGCCGCCCGACGCGGGCGCTCATCCTGCTCGGGGTCTCGGCCTTCGCCCTTGGCGCCTTCCCGGCCGTGGCCCAGTCGCCGCAGGGCGGGACCGTGGCCTCGGGCGCCGCGCGCATCTCGCAGACGACCCGGCAATCGACGATCCGCCAGACCTCGGAGCGCGCCGTCATCGACTGGAAGAGCTTCGACGTCGGCCGCGCGCACAGGGTCGTCTTCGACCAGCCGGGCAAGTCCTCGGCCACGCTCAACCGCGTCAATTCCGTGTCGAAGAGCGTCATCCAGGGCTCGATCACCGCGCCGGGCACCGTCATCATCCAGAACACCGCCGGGGTGCTCTTCTCCAAGGGGGCGAAGCTCGACTTGGGCGGGCTCGTGGCGACCTCGCAGACCGTCGATGCCGCGCGCTTCCAGCAGGGCGGCGGGCTCGCGATCGGCGGCGGCGAGCGCCCGGGCGCCCGGGTGGTCAACCAGGGCGAGGTGACGATCGGCGAGACGGGGCTGGCCGCGCTCGTCGGCGGCAATGTCGAGAATGCCGGCGCGATCTACGCCCGCACCGGCACGGTGGCCCTCGCCTCGGGCACCCGCACCACGATCGACCTGAACGGCGACGGCGCGATCCAGATCGCGGTCGACGGCAATCCCGCCCGGGGCGGGGTGGTCAATTCCGGCCTGATCGACGCGGGCGCGGGCCGCGTGCTCCTGACCGCCGGCGATGCCGCGAGCGCGATCGACAGCGTCATCAACACCACCGGCGTGATCCGCGCCGGCTCGAGCAGCGGCAGCGGCGGCAGGGTCGAGCTGACCGGCCGCGGCTCGGGCAAGGTCCGCATCGGCGGCACGGTCTCGGCCGCGGGCGCAACCGGCGGCGGCTCGGTCACGGTCACCGGCGAGACCGTCGCGGTCGAGGGCGCGGCCCGCATCGGCGCCCGCGGCGGCCATGACGGCGGCAATGTGCGCATCGGCGGCGACCTGCGCGGCAAGGGCCCGCTGCGCCGCGCCGACCATGTGACGATCGCCGAAGGTGCCGTGATCACCGCCACCGGGGAAACCGGCAGGGGCGGCACGGTGATCGCCTGGGCCGACGGCACCACGATCTTCGACGGGCGCATCGCGGCCGAAGGCGGCGCCGGCGGCGGGCTCGTCGAGACCTCCGGCAAGTTCGCGCTCGCCATCGGGCCGCTGGCCGCCGTCTCCACCGGCGCGGGCGGCACCTGGCTGCTCGATCCGCGCAACGTCGAGATCGACAACGGCGGCGCCGCCGTCTCGCCCGGCGTCAACAACCCGCCGGACGGACCCGGCATCTGGACGGTGAACACCAATTCGCTGCGCCAGGCGCTCAACGCCGGCGGCAAAGTGGTCATCACCACCGATGCCGACGGCACCACCCCGGGCAACCCCGGCAATTCCGACGGCGACATCGTCTTCCGGCGCGCGCTGAACTGGACCGGCAGCGGCGACCTCACGCTGCTCGCCGACGGCGACGTGGTCTTCGACGCCTCCGTCAGCACCAAGGACGGCGATTTCACCGCCACCGCCGGCGAGGACCTCCGCATCACGAATGCGATCCAGTCGAGCGGCACCGGCAACCTGATCCTGACCGCGGGCGAGGCCATCGCCATCGACGCCGACGTGCGCGCCACCGGGACCGGCCGCATCGCCATGCTGGCCCGCAAAGGCGACATCATCGGCACCTGGCGCCCCGCGGGCAATCTCCGGGTGACGACCCGAAGCGGCGACCTCGACCTCGAAGCCACGGAGGGGTCGGTGGTCCTGCGGCGGTTCAGCACCGCGTCCGCCGACAACATCCAGGTCTTCTCCGATTCGGGCGACCTGAACGTGACCGCCGGGGACAGGATCCGGATCCAGGGCGAAAGCGCGAGCGGCCGCTGGGTGCGGCTCGGCAGCTCCGGATCCTCCGGCGACGTGACGCTGACGGCACCATGGATCAAGGTCTTCGGCGGCAGCGCCGACAATACCTTCGCCGAGGTCGCCGCCGGCGAGGGCGGCTCGATCACCATGAACGCCGGGACGATCCTGCTGCGCAACGGCGTCTCGGAAGGCCGCGTCGCGGCGCTGAACCGGGCGGATCTGGCGATGCGGGCCGAAACCCAGAGCTGGGACGGCCCGGTGCGCGCGGGCACCGGCGGCGACAACGGCGGCAATGTCGCGCTTTCGGGTGCGATCACCGCCCTGGTCGAGCCGCTCTTCGGCCTCGCGGCGAACCGGACCTTCGTGCTCGAGCCCAGCACCCCCGGCGGCGCGCCCTCCTCCTACGCCTCTTCCGTCCGGCTCGGCGTCTCCACCTCCGGCACCGGGACCGTCGAGATCGGCGCGCCGGTCGAGGCGGCGCAGATCGCGCTCATCTCGCAGGAGCGCGTCGGCATCGGCGCGGGCGCCGGCCTGCGCGCGACGGGCGCCGGCGATTCGCTCGTGGTCGCCGCGGGGCGGCAGTTCCGCAACGATGCCGGCACCGACGCGCTGGAAACCACAACAGGCGGCGCGCGCTGGCTGCTCTACATCGACCGCTTCGACGGGCTGGTGGGAGCGGAGCCCACCTCGGGCAATTTCGACCTCTACGGCCGGCTCTTCGCCGACACGCCGCCCTCCCTGGTCACCTATGGCGGCAACCGCATCATCTACGGCGAGCGGCCGGTCCTGACCATCACCGGCGACACCCTCGACAAGACCTACGGCACCGCGGTGACGCCCGGGCTGACCGTCGCCGGCCTGCGCCCCGGCGACAGCCTCGGCACCGCGCTCGCGACCGGACCGGACGTGGCCAGCGACGGCGCCGCCGCGACCGCGCCCGTCGGCAGCTACGCCACCGACGTCACCGCCACGCCCTCCGACCAAGGCTACCGGCTCGACCTCCGCGACGGCCTGCTCACCGTCGACCCCGCCCTGCTGACGATCACCGCCGACGACAAGTCCCGCATCTACGGTTCCGCCAATCCGCCGCTCACCGCGAGCTATTCCGGCTTCGTGCTCGGCCAGGGCATCGCCGATCTCGACGGCACCCTGACGCTTGCCACCGCCGCCACCCAGGCGAGCGACGCGGGCAGCTACGCCATCACCGCCTCGGGCCAAAGCAGCGACAATTACGCGATCAGCTATGTCGACGGCACTATGAGTGTGGGCAAAGCCGCGCTCAGCGTCGTGGTCGACGACAAGTCCCGCACCTACGGCGCCGCCAATCCCTCGCTCACCGCGACCTTTACCGGCTTCGTGTTGGGCCAGGACGCCAGCGTGCTCGGCGGCGCGCTCACCACCAACGCGACGCAGGCCAGCAACGCCGGCCGCTACGCCATCACCGGCGACACGCTGACCAGCCGCAACTACGCCATCACCTCCACCGACGGCACTATGACCGTGGCCAAGGCCGCGCTCCGCGTCGTGGCGAACGACGCGAGCCGGCCGGAGGGAAGCGCGAACCCGCCCTTCACCGCCACCATCAGCGGCTTCGTGCTCGACCAGTCGATCGCCGATCTCGGGGGCGAACTCGCCTTCGCGACGCCCGCGACCCCCGCGAGCCCGGCGGGCAGCTACGCCATCACGCCCGAGGGGCTCGCGAGCCGGAACTACGCGATCGCCTATGTGGACGGCCTGCTCACGGTCACGCCGGGCGGCGCCCAGCCGCAGGCGCCCGCGCCCTTCGGCATCGCCGGGGCGGCGGAGCGGTTCGAGCGCGGCGTGCCGCCGCTGACGCCGGGGGACGCGACCTTCCGCACCACCATCGCCGAGGCGCCGCCGGCGCTGGCCGATCCGTTCCTGCTGACCTATTCGCTCGGCGACGTCGTGCAATACGTGCCGGCCGCTTCCGCGGCGCCCGCCGGCGCGGATGCCCAGGGCTTCGTGCCGGCCTCGGGCGGCCTCGCCGAAGGCGGCCTGGCCCAGGGCGGGAGCGCCGATTGCAGCGGCCCGATCAACCGGGCGGGCAGCGAGGCGGGCTGCACGCGGCAGACATTCGCGGAATCCTTCTGGACAACGAGGGCGGAAGAGAGCCAGTGACGCGCAGGATCCTCCATCTCGCGGCCACCGCGGCCGCATTCGCGGCGGCGCATCCCGCCTTCGCCCAGCCGGCGGTCGAGCTGATCCCGCCGCCGCCCCCCGGCGTCTTCGACCGGCCCGAAGGCGAGGTGAGCCCGCCCGAGGAGCCCGGCGCGGACGGCCCGATCGCCGAGGCGGTCGGCACCGGCCCGAGCTTCACCCTGCGCAACGTCAGCCTGCGTGGCGCGACGGCGATCCCGGAGGCGGAGCTCGCGCCGATCTGGGCGGAGCTCATCGGCACGCCGGTCACCCTGGCGACGCTCGAGGACATCGCGGCGCGGATCGGCGCGCGCTACCGCGCCCGGGGCTTCGTGCTGTCGCAGGCGCTGCTCCCGGCCCAGACCATCGAGCAGGGCGATGTCGAGATCGTGGTGGTCGAGGGCTTCGTCGACCGCATCGAGATCACCGGCGGCGCGGCGAACCAGCAGGCGCTGGCGAGTCGGCTCTTCGCGCCGGTGGTGGCCGAGCGCCCGGCGGCGCTGCCCACGCTGGAGCGCGCCGTGCTGCTCTCGCGCGACACCTTCGGGCCTTCGGTCGAGACGGTGCTGGAGCCCTCGCCGGACGTCTTCGCCGCCGCCGATCTCGGGGTGCTGATCACCCCCGACCCCTTCACCGGCTTCGCCGCGGTCGACAACCGCGGCTCGCGGCTCTACGGCACCTGGACGCTCAGCGCCGGCGGCTCGAGCTACAACCTGCTCGGCCTCAACGAGCGGCTCGACGGCCTGGTCGTGGCGGCGCCGGGCGACGGCTCGCTCGCCTTCGGGGGCGCGGTCTTCGACGCGCCGCTCGAGCCGCTGATCGGCACCTGGCTCGACGGCGGACGGCTGGAGATCTCGGGCAACTATTCGCACGCGGACCCCGATCTCGCCAAGAGCGGCTACCAGCAGGACCTGACGGTCACCACCCGCGAGACCGACCTCGCCGCCGGGCTGATCGTGCCCTTCGTGCGCACGCGCTCGCAGAACCTCTTCGGACGGCTCGCCCTCGGCTGGCGCGACAGCACCAGCGACACCGCCTTCACCGGCACCAGCGACACCTCGAGCACCGACCGGCTGTCGATCCTCGAGGCGCGGCTGACCTGGGACATCGCCGACCGCTTCGGCGGCGTGAACCTGGTGGACGCGAGCCTCAAGCAGGGGCTCGACATCCTCGGCGCCAGCATCGGCGACCCGGGCCCGGCCTCCGGCAGCACCGATTTCACCTATGGCTCGCTGGTGCTCTCGCGGCTGCAGCAGATCGGCACCGGCGATTGGTCGGTCTTCGGCGAGGCGATCGGGCAATACGCCGCGAACGTCCTGCCCAATACCGAGCGCTTCGGGCTCGGCGTCTCGACCATCGGCCGCGGCTTCGCGCCCGGCAATACCACGGGAGATTCCGGCTACGGCCTGCGGCTGGAGCTGCGCCGCGAATTCGGGCCGGAGATGATGGGCAATACCGGCCTCTCGGCGGCCCAGGGCTATGTCTTCGCCGATTACGGCCAGGCCTACGACCGGACCGGCGAGCGCGACGGCGAGCAATGGGAGCCGCTCGGCTCGGTGGGCATCGGCGCCCGGATCGACATCCGGCCCTGGCTCTCGATCACGCCGGAGATCGTGCGCCAGACCGAGGGCGTGGCCACCGACACCACCCGCTCCGGCCTCGAGACCCGCGGCTTCATCGGCGTCGTGGCGCGCTTCTGACCCCTCCCCCCGGCGCCGCGCCTCCGGTGCGGCGCTGGACGGCGGATGCCGCATCCCATAGAACGGCCGGGACCATGGGGGACCGGCGATGCGCATCCTGATCACCAATGACGACGGCATCACCGCGCCCGGCCTCGAAGTCGCCGAGGCGATCGCCGTGGAGATCGCCGGGGACGGGGGCGAGATCTGGGTCGTGGCCCCGGCCTTCGAGCAATCCGGAGTCTCGCATTGCGTCTCCTACATCCGGCCGATGCGCATCGAGCATCTCGCCGAGCGCCGCTATGCGGTCGAGGGCTCGCCGGCGGATTGCGTGCTCGCCGGGCTCAACGAGATCCTCGCGAAATCCCCGCCCGACCTCGTGCTCTCCGGCGTCAACCGCGGGCACAATGTCGCCGAGGACACGCTCTATTCCGGCACGGTGGGCGGCGCGATGGAGGGGGCGCTCCACGGCATTCCCTCGGTGGCGCTCTCGCAATACCACGCGCCGGGCGCCGCCGCCTCGGCCGATACCTTCGCCCCGGCCCGCGCCCATGGCGCCGGGGTGATCCGCCGCCTGCTCGCCCATGGCGTCTGGACCGGCGAGCGCTACGACGTCTTCTACAACGTCAACTTTCCCGCGCTCGACCCGGGCGCGGTGCGCGGCCTGCGCGCGACCGTCCAGGGCCATCGCGACGCCCCGACCTTCGGCGTCGCGCCGCAGACGGCGCCGAACGGCCGCAGCTTCCTCTGGCTCACCCACGGCCGCGGCAATGCCCATACCGCGCCCGGCACCGACAGCCGCGACTGCCACGACGGCTATATCACCGTCACGCCGCTCACGGCCGATCTGACCGCCCACGGCCTCGTCGCGCCCCTGGCCGGGGCCCTGGCCTGAGGAGCGCGCCATGGACCCCTTCGAGCGGCAGATGCAGTTCGTCTTCACCCTCCGCTCCCGCGGCGTGACCAATGCCGAAGTGCTCAAGGCGATGGAGGCGACGCCGCGCGAACGCTTCCTCGAAGGCATCTTCCAGGACCGCGCCTACGAGGACACGCCGCTGCCGATCTCCTGCGGCCAGACCATCAGCCAGCCGACGGTGGTCGGGCTGATGACCCAGGCGCTCGAGATCACGCGGCGCTGCAAGGTGCTCGAGATCGGCACCGGCTCGGGCTACCAGGCGGCGATCCTCGCCAGGCTCGCCCGGCGGGTCTATACCGTCGAGCGGCACCGGCGGCTGGCGCGCCGGGCGCGGGAGCTCTTCCTCGACCTCGGGCTGCACAATGTCACCGTGGTGCATGGCGACGGCTCGCTGGGACTGCCGGAACAGGCGCCCTTCGACCGGATCATCGTCACGGCGGCGGCCGAGGATGCGCCGGGCACGCTGATCGAGCAGCTGCGCGAGAACGGGATCATGGTGCTGCCGGTCGGCCAGAGCCATTCGGTGCAGCAGCTCATCAAGGTGGTCAAGACCGCCCAAGGGCTGGAATACACCGAGCTCGGCGCGGTCCGGTTCGTGCCCCTTGTCGAAGGCGTGGCACAGGATGTATTGGACTGAAGGGCAGGCACCATCATATGGGAGCGGGATGATGGCTTGGGGATGCCGGGGGCCGATACTGCGCAATCTGGCGGCGGGGGCCCTGATGATCGGGACCGCGGCCTGTAACCAGGGCGTCGGCGCGGGCGGCAGCGCCGCGGTGGTGCCCAATGCGGCGCCGGATTCCCGCGGCGTCATCACCTATGCCACCTATCAGGTGGCCGTGGCGCAGAACGGCGACACCATGGCGACCGTCGCCACCCGGGTCGGCACGACCCCCGAGGCGCTGGCGAGCCGCAACGCGCTGCCGCTCGACTACCGCCTGCGCGCGGGCGAGGTGCTGCTCCTGCCCGACAGCGTGCCGCGTCCCACCGGATCGGACCTGACCACCGGCGAGGTCTCGACGACCCCCCTGGGCTGGAGCCCGGAGCAGGCCTCGGCGGCGATCAACGGCGCGCCCGGCAACCCGCCGGCGGGCAATCCCTTCCAGAACGGCCAGGCCGATCCGCTGATCGACCCGGTCCGGCACCGGGTCGAGGCCGGCGAGACGGCCTATTCCATCGCGCGGCTCTACGGCGTCTCGGTGACGTCGCTCGCCTCGTGGAACGGCCTCGGCCCCGATCTCACCGTCCGGGTGAACCAGGAGCTGCTGATCCCCATCGTCAGCGACGCGAACCGCATCTCGGGCTCGGCCGATACCGAGCCGGGCCAGGGCACGCCGGTGACCGCGCCGCCCAGCGCCGCCGCGCCGCTGCCGCAGGACATCACCACCGCCGTCGCGCCGAGCTCGCCCAATCTCGGCCAGTACCGCACCCCGCCGGGCGGAAGGCTCTCGCCGCCGGTCAGCGGTTCCGTCAACCGGCCCTACAATCCCGCGAACCCCAACGGCATCGGCTATTCGGCCGCGCCGGGAACCCCGGTCAAGGCCGCGGCCGCCGGCGAGGTCGCGCTGATCTCCGAGGAGCTCGGCGGCCAGGGCACCATCGTGCTGATCCGCCACAACGACGACCTGATGACCACCTATTCGACCCTGTCGGACGTCACCGTCACCAAGGGCGCGACGGTCTCGGCCGGCGAGGTGATCGGCAAGGTCGCGCCCCGCGACAAGCCCGAGCTGCAGTTCGACGTATTCCGCGGCACGACCAGCGTGGATCCGACGCCCTACGTCGGCGGCTGAGGCGTGGCGCGCGAGCCCGTCCGGGTTCCCCATGCGCAGTGGAATTCGCTGCGGGACTTCTGGCACGGCCATGTGGAGGGCCGGGACCTCGGCACCGGCGTGACGGTGCTCTTCTACGCCAACGAGGAGAAGGGCAAGGGCCCGGGCTGGCACGTCCATCCCTATGACGAGGTCTTCATCATCCGCGAGGGCCGCGCGCTCTTCACCATCGGCGGGACCAGGATCGAGGCCGAGACCGGCGACGTGCTGCTCGGCCCCGCCGGGATCCCGCACAAGTTCGCCAATATCGGCGAGGGCCGCCTCGACACCGTCGACATCCACCTCAGCGACCGCTGGATCCAGACCGACCTGCCCGACCCGGAAACCGCCTGAGCCGGGTTCCGGCCGAACGGATCGGAAGAACACCCCCCGCAAAAAGACGCATAAAACCAGCGGCCCTCGCCGTCGACTCCTGTTCCTCCCGCGGCCGGGGTGTCCCCAGCCCGATCGACCCGTGGCGATCGGGCCGCGCCGGCCGTCCCGGGGGCCGGCGCGCTTCGCACGCCGTCCAGGGTGGCAAAACCGCCATCAGTCCAGCCGCACCCCGCGCCGCCCCGCCAGGTCGGTGAGGTATTGCCAGGCGACGCGCCCGGAGCGGCCGCCGCGGGTCTGGGACCATTCGATGGCCTCCGCGCGCAGATCCGCCTCCGGGATCGCGATGCCGTAGGCGTCGCAATAGCCGCGGATCATCGCCAGAAAATCATCCTGATTGCAGGCGTGGAAGCCGAGCCAGAGCCCGAAGCGATCGGAGAGCGAGACCTTCTCCTCCACCGCCTCCGAGGGATTCACCCCCGACTGGCGCTCGTTCTCGATCATGTCGCGCGGCATGAGATGCCGCCGGTTCGAGGTGGCGTAGAGCACCACGTTCTCCGGCCGGCCCTCGATGCCGCCGTCGAGCACCGCCTTCAGCGACTTGTAATGGCTGTCGTCCTTGTCGAAGCTGAGGTCGTCGCAGAAGAGGATCACCCGCGCCGCCTGGCCGCGCAGGCTGGCGAGCAGCCGGCCGATCGAGGGCAGATCCTCGCGATGGAGCTCGATCAGCTTCACCCCCGGCACCGCGCGGGCCGCCTCGGCATGAACCGCCTTGACGAGCGACGACTTGCCCATGCCGCGCGCGCCCCAGAGCAGCACGTTGTTGGCGGGATAGCCGCGGGCGAACTGCAGGGTATTGCCGAGCAGCGTGTCCCGCGCCCGGTCGATGCCGACGAGGAGCCCCAGATCGACCCGCGCCACCCGCGCCACCGGCTCGAGCCGGTCGGGGCCGGTCTGCCAGACGAAGGCCTCCGCGAGGCCCAGATCCGGCGCGGCCTGCGGCGGCGGGCTGATGCGCTCCAGCGCCGAGGCGATCCGCGCGAGCGCCCGCGCGGCCTCCTCGCTCACGCGCCGTCCTCGCCCGCGCCCTCGGCCGCCGGCTCGCCCTCGTCCCAGAGCCCCTGCGCCCGCAGCTCGGCCTCGCGCCGCCGGTCGACCATGCGCACCAGGACGATGGAGATCTCGTAGAGGCCGTAGACCACGCTGAAGAGGATCACCTGCGTCACCACGTCGGGCGGCGTGACGATGGCCGCCAGCGTCAGGATGCCGACGATGGCGTATTTGCGCACGTCGCCGAGCCCCTTGGCGGTGACGAGATCGGCCTTGGCCATCAGGGTCAGGAGCACCGGCAGCTGGAAGCAGAGGCCGAAGGCGATGATGAACTTCATCGTCAGCCCGAGATATTCGTTGATGGTGCCGAGGAACTGGATGCCGACCTCGTCGCCGGCCTCGAAGCTCTCCGGGCCCATCTGCTGGAAGCTCAGGAAGAAGTCGAACGCGAGCGGCAGGATCACGTAATAGGCGAAGGCCGCGCCGAGCACGAAGAGCGCCGGCGAGGCGATCAGGAAGGGCAGGAAGGCGCGCTTCTCCTGCCGGTAGAGGCCGGGCGCCACGAAGCGCCACAACTGATAGGCGATGATCGGGAAGGCGGCGACGAAGCCGCCGAACATCGAGATCTTGATCTGCACCATGAAGCCCTGCTGCAGGCCGGTGAAGATCAGGTCGGGCTCCTGGCCATGCTCGACGAGAAGTTTCGCGAGCGGCTGGGCGAGGAAGTTGAAGATCGGCCGCGCCACCACGAAGCAGAGCACCATCGCCACGGTGAAGGCGAGCACCGAATAGATCAGCCGCGTGCGCAGTTCCGCCAGATGCTCGATCAGCGGCGCGGTGGTGTCGTCGATCTCGTTGTCCTTCATGGTCCCGCCGCGCCGTCGGTCTTCTCGGCCGCGGGCGCGCTCGCGGCGGCGGCCGGCGGCTCCTCCGCTTCCGGCGCCGGGGCCGGGGCCGCCGCAGGCTTCGCCGCCGCCTTCGGCTCGGTTACCGCGGAGGCGGCGTATTTGCGCGCCGAGCTCGTGGCCGAATTCAGGTTGATCCGGTCGAGGGACTTCAACCCGCTCGCCGCATCCTTCAGGCCGGATTCATCGGCGGCCTCTTCCAGCGAGCGCTGGAACTCGCGCGCCATGCCGCGCGCCTTGCCCATGAAGCGCCCCACGGTGCGGAAGAGGCCCGGCAGTTCCTTGGGCCCGACCACGATCAGCGCCACGATGCCGATGAGCAGAAGCTCCGACCAGCCGATGTCGAACATGTCCCTGACTCACCCGGCCGGAGCGGTCAGACCTTGTCCTTCTCGGGCGTGACGTCGCGGGCGGCATCCGCGGCCGCCGAGCGCGAGGCGTTCTCGATCTCGTCGGTGCCGTCCTTGAGGCCGCGCTTGAAGCTCGTGATGCCCTTGCCGACCTCGCCCATGAGGCCCGCGACCTTGCCGCGCCCGAACAGGACCAGCACGACGATCGCAATCAGGATCAGGCCGGCAGGACCGATGTTGTTCAGCATTTGTCGTCTCCATTGCCAAGCCGGCCGCGCCACGGGCGCCGCCTGCCTACCGGCCACACATATTGCGTCTGCGGTCCGCATTCAAACCCCAAACGACCGGCGAACCTGCGTGTGATGGGGAACCGGTAACGATTCCCGTCATTCCGGCAGCCCGGCGATCCGCATCGCGCCCTTCCATTTCGCGATCTCCGCCGCGCCGGCAATGGGAAAGGCCGCATCGAGGTTCGATAGCCGCAGACCCGGATCGATCCGCAGAACGTGATCGAGCGCGAGCCCCGCGCCGGCGACATCGCCCAGGGCGGCTCGGCCCGCGGACAGGACGCACCAGGCGATCCAGTAGTTCGGCTGCATGAGGACCGCCCGCTCGGCCCAGTCCACGGCCTCCCGCTCCCTTCCGGCAAAGAAGTGGGCGCAGCCCGTCGCGGCCTGCATCATGGCGTATTGCGGATCCTGCGGGCTCAGGCCCATGGCGCGCTCGATATGCCCGATGGCGAGGTCCGGCCGGCCGAGCCAGACCTGGATCCAACCGCTGAATAGCCAAGCGAGCGCGAGGTTCGGGTTGAGCTCCAGCGCCCTTTCCACCAACCGCGCGCCCTTCGCGGGATCCCCGACCACGAAGCCGAACCCGATCCCGGCCGTCGCCAGTGCGAGCGCGTCATCGGGTCCGCAATCCGCCGCCAGCCGCGCGAGGCGCGCGACCTCGGCCGTCTCCTCGGCCCGGTTCCGGACCCAGCCGCAGGCCTTGCGCTGGGAGTAGCAGCGCACGGCCATACCGTAGGCGGCCGCGAAGTCGGGGTCGAGCTCGCTCGCCCGCCGAAACAGGGAAATCGCCTCGGCGCTCCCCTCTTCGGTCCAGAGATGCATCGCCGCCAGCCCGCGCAGGTAGAGATCATAGGCGTCGAGACTTTCGGTGGGCTTGCGGAAGGCGCGGGCGATCTCGGCCGCCTCAACCCTGGGAAGCAGCGCGCCGACGACCCGGCCGGCGATCCGGTCCTGCAACTCGAAAACGCGCGTCAGGGCTCCCTGGAAGCTGTCCGACCAGATCACCGTGCCGGCGATGGAATCGATAAGGGTGGCAGTGATCCTGACATTGCGCGCATCCTGGCGGGCGCTGCCGCGCAGGAGATAGCGCGCACCCAGTGCCTCGCCGACGGATTTGCTGTCTGCGGAGCGACCGCGAAAGGCGAAGCTGGAGTTGCGGGCGATCACGAAAAGCCCGCGCACCCGCGACAGCGCGGCGATGATTTCTTCCACGACGCCGTCGGCGAAATAGTCCCGCCGCGCATCGTCCCCGAGCGTCTCGAACGCCAGAACGGCGATGGACGGCCGCGTGGAAGGCGGCGTCGGTTCCGCCGTGGCCAGGCCGGGCTTCGCATCGGCGCGCGATCGCGGCGCCTCCCGCGGCGGGACGCGGCTTGCCCGGATGGCGTCGTGAAGCGCGACCGTCTCGGGTTCCGGCGCGACCGCGAGCTCCCGGTCGAGCAGCGCGCGAAACTCCGAGAAGACCCGCAGCGCCTGGACGGTGTCGCCGGAGGAAGCCTTCACTTTCATCAGGAGGCGGTATGCGGGCTCGTTCAGCGGATCGAGCCGCAGCGCCCTTCGCGCCGCGGACTCTCCCTCCGCCAGATCCTGACCGTTACCGAAGGTAGCGACCAGCGAGGTTGCCGCTTGCTCGGCAATGCGGCGCAGCCGCCGACGCTCCGCCAGAAGCCAGTCCTCCGCCTCGGCTCCCCCAAGGGAGACCCCTTCGAGGAAGTCACCAGCATAGAGGTCGAGCGCCCGTTCGAGCTGCGCGCGGGAACCCCGGCGGACCAGACCCTCGAAATCGCGCACGTCGAAACGGATCTCGTCGGCGGAAAGCCGGACGGCGTGCCTGTCCGCCTGCAACACCGCCTCGCCGGCATCGCCCAGGACCGCCTTCAGTCGCGCCAGGGCGTGTTTCAGGCTGTCCCTCGCCCGCGCGTCGTCGGAATCGCTCCAGAACAATCCGGCCAGCCGCTCGCGACTCTGCGGGGCGCCCGAATCGAGCGCGAGGAAGGCGAGCATGGCGCGATCCTTCTGCCCGGTGATGCTCACGGCCGCGCCATCCGCCAGCCGGACCTCGAACCTTCCGAGCGAAAGCAAATCCAGGACGGGCATTCCCCCTCCAGAGGAATCGGAACGAGGCCGGGCGGGATACCGGCCTACCGGCGCTTTCCCGTTG
This sequence comes from Amaricoccus sp., assembly GCF_036846665.1. NCBI lineage: Bacteria > Pseudomonadati > Pseudomonadota > Alphaproteobacteria > Rhodobacterales > Paracoccaceae > Amaricoccus > Amaricoccus sp. The sequence goes on from NZ_DAIUBO010000003.1 coordinate 47,654, forward strand.
GGTTCCCGCTGCCCGTCCCGCTGCGATCCCCCTCCGCGACTACGGTCGATCCTACCACTTCGCCGCATCGAACAGGAGGAAAGATCGCTCATGACTGCGCAGAACCAAGGCTCGACGAAAACCCGCGCATCCGGAACCGAGAGGGGCCAAGGCCCGCTCGGCGGCTACCTTCCGCCTTCGATCGCCGCATTCGGACCCGGGGTGCGCCCGGACGACCGGTCGCTGGCGGTGCAGGCCGGCACATACCGTCTGATCCTCGCGCTCGCGCGCCTGTGGGATAGTCGGTTTCAGTCGCGTCCGGCCGGATCACTGACCGCACCCCGATCCGTCGCGGCGCGCCTGCAGGGCCCCTGAGACATGCGGCCCCCCGGCCAGGCAAAAGGCCGCGCCCCACGCGATCCGCGCCGCTTTCCCCCGGACCGGGCGAGGCAAGAGAGGGGCACCGCATCGCCGCCGTTCGGGGATCGGGACGGGTCGGCCCTGGACGGCGCGCCTGCGGGCCAGACCCCGGAAGGGCCGGCGCGGCCCGAGCGGAATGGTTCGGCTGAGAGGACCGCTGGTATGAGACCCGCGAACGTAGCTGTCCGAGCTTCGGCCCGGCCGGTCTATTGCGCGAAATAGGGGCTCTTGAGCACGCTCTGCTCGCGGCAGGGGAAGACGAAGCAGCGGTCCCGGCGCAGCGAGAGCCAGAGCGGCGTGCCGGGCCGGGGCAGGAAGACCCCCGGCACCGTCGCCTTGAGCTGCGAGCCGTCGTGATCCATGGTCAGCTCGACGATGCTGCGGTGGCCCATGAAGCGCGCCCGGCTGACCCGCCCGCGCGCGGGCACGCCGTCCGACGGCGTGGGCAGGGGGCCGGCGCCGTTGCGGTCGAAATCCATCTTCAGATGCTGCGGCCGGATGATGATCTCCACATCCGCCCGGTCGGCGAGGCCCGGCGTCAGGAACTGGCCGAAGGGCGTCTCGGTGGCGAAATTCGTCACCACGCCGTGGATCACGTTGACGTCCGAGAAGAACATCGCCGCCTCCTTGTCCACGGGGTTGTTGTAGATGTTGTAGGGCGCGCCCTGCTGCACGATGCGGCCGTCGCGCATCAGCGCGATCCGGTCGGCCATGCGCATCGCCTCCTCCGGCTCGTGGGTGACGAGCAGCACCGCCGTGCCTTCCTCCTTCAGGATGTCGAGGGTCTGGTCGCGGATGCCGTCGCGCAGCCGGTTGTCGAGCCCGGAGAAGGGCTCGTCCATCAGAAGGATCGGCGGCCGCGGCGCCAGGGCGCGGGCCAGCGCCGCGCGCTGCTGCTCGCCGCCCGAAAGCTGATGGGGATATTTGGCGCCGTGCCGTTCCAGCCCGACCCGCGCCAGCAGCGCCCGCGCCCGCTCGGCCCGCTCCGGCGCCGGGCCGCGCAATCCGAAGGCCACGTTCCGGGCGATGCTCAGATGCGGGAAGAGCGCGAAATCCTGGAACATGAGCCCGATGCCGCGGCGCTCGGGCGGCATGTGGCGCGTCGCGTCCGACACCACCCGTCCCCCCACGACCACGACGCCCTCGTCCTGCCGCTCCACCCCGGCGACGATGCGCAGGAGCGTCGACTTGCCGCAGCCGGAGGGGCCGAGCAGGCAGGTCACCTCGCCGCGGCCGAGCTCCAGCGACACCCCCTCCAGCACGCGCGTGCCGTCGTAGGAATGCCCGATATCCTCCACGGCCAGCCGAATCTCCCCGGGATCCGGTCGGATGTCCTTCACGGGCGCACCCCATGTATTCCGATTGTTTTCATCGGGTATCGACCGAAATAACCACCGTTCCAGGGTGTGACAAGCCCCGGGGAGCCGCGCCGCCTCAGATCGTCGCGAAGGTGGCGCCGCCGTCGATCAGGATGTTCTGCCCGACGATGAAGCCGGCATGGACCGAGCAGAGGAAGGCGCAGGCCGCGCCGAATTCCGCCGCCGTGCCGTAGCGCCCGGCGGGAACGCCGGCCGCACGCCTGGCGCGCGCCGCCTCCATGGAGAGGCCCTCGGCCTCCACCACGTCGCGGTCGAGCGCCTCGGCCCGGTCGGTGTCGTGGATGCCGGGCAGCAGGTTGTTGATCGTGACCCCCTTCGAGGCCACCTGCCGGCTCGTCCCGGCCACGAAGCCGGTCAGCCCGGTGCGCGCCGTGTTCGAGAGCCCGAGCGCCAGGATCGGCGCCTTGACCGATTGCGAGGTGATGTTGACCACCCGCCCCCAGCCGCGCGCCATCATGCCCGGCAGCACCGCCTGCATGAGCGCGATGGGCCCCAGCATGTTGGCGTCGAGGGCCCTGATGAAATCCTCCCGCGACCAGTCGCTCCAGAGCCCGGGCGGCGGGCCGCCGGCATTGGTCACCAGGATGTCGGGCCCGGGGCCGGCGGCGAGCAGCGCCGCGCGCCCCTCGCCGGTCGTGACATCGGCGGCGACCGTGGTCACCTGCACCCCGTGCCGGTCGCGGATCGCGGCGGCGGTCGCCTCCAGCGCCTCGACCCCGCGGGCGTTGAGCACCAGGTCGACCCCGGCCGCGGCCAGCGCCTCGGCGCAGCCGCGCCCGAGCCCCTTCGATCCTGCGCAGACGATCGCGCGCTTGCCTCCGATGCCGAGATCCATGGTCTTCCCCCGTTCGAAAATGTCAGTCGAGCGCCGCGAGCACCGGTGCCCATTGCGCCTGCATCGGCGCGAAGGCGCGCTGGCGGCGGTCGAAGATCGCGAGCCCCTGCTCGGCCAGCTCGCCATAGGCGGCGCGGTCGCTGATCCAGGCGATCGGCTCCTGGCCGAGGCCGGCGAAGAACTCCCTGAGCCGCGCGGTCGCGCGCTGGTTGGGATGCACCCGGTTGGCCACCACGTGAAGCCCGACCTTGCCCTTGCGGATGCGCTTGATCGCCTCGATGTCGCGCAGGAACCGCTTCGTGCTGTCGGCGTCGAAATAGGAGGGCAGCACCGGGGCGATCACGGTGCCCGCCTCGGCGATCAGCGCCTCGGCCCGGCCGCCGCGCAGCGCGCCCGGCGCATCGATCACCAGCCAGTCGAAGCCGCGCGGCACCTCGCCCACGTCGCCCTTCGACGACCAGTCGAGCCCCGCGATCACCGGCACGCCCACCGGCCGCTGCCGGAGCCAGCGCATGGCGGATTTCTGGGCGTCGGCATCGACCAGCGCCACCCTGGCCCCGCGCCCGGCGAGCGCCGCGGCGAGCGTGATCGCGGTCATGGTCTTCCCGCAGCCGCCCTTCCGGTTCGCGACGAGAATCGTCTGCATGGGCGTCCCCTTTTCCCGCTCGCAGGTTAGGGTCATTTCGCCGCGACGCAACCCGCGTTGAGGCATCCCGCGAGGCGATCGCGTGGGAACCCAGTTCTCTCTTCCTCGATCGCCCCGCCACAAGAAGAGGGCAGCGCCCGACCCGGGCGGGTGCGAAGCGCCCGCGTCGTGCCGGAGGCACGCCGTTGGCGTGACGGGCG